>JBGUME010000089.1:0-5233 GCA_045116695.1 Anaerovoracaceae bacterium
AATATCTGTCGATCTGTCCTTCCCATCCCGGAAGGATGTTCCTCTCAGTTTCGCATCTGAATTCTTCCCTTGCTTCCTTTACGAAGCAGTTTTTCATATCTGAGTTGAGTTCCTCCATGGTGCCCTTCATAATAAGGCTCGCCATTATAACAATGTTGTTATCGATGTGATCAGTAAGCCTGTCACCATGGATTGTTACTGTCTTCCCGTCTTCTGAGATCGAGTATTCATTATTATTATTGAATTCTTCACTCCAGACAAATACCGAATCCTCCAGTTCTTCGTCATACTGCCAATCGCCGATGCCTACTTTAAACTGAAGGGCATATTTTTCCTGCCAGTTTTCATCATTAAAGATGTCGCCCTCTATGGTGTAGGCGCGATCCCCATCGCTATAGATATTATTATAATCGTTATCAAACCAGATATTGTAATCCTTCTCGCTTAATCTATATACCCTTTCTTCTCTTTGTGTTATTTCCCTGCCATTGGAATCTACCTCGGTCCACTCAGCCTCCAGTTTTAATTCAGTATCATATGACTCCACTCTTTTTATGTTGAATATATTTCCTTGTGTCGTTCTCCCAGCCTCTACAGGGACTCTTTCCTCGTTGCTTCCGCCTTCTCCTTCCGGCTCGGTAATGAGGACTGCATTATCATCAAAATACCAGGTGAAGTCCGCATCAATAACGCTGTAATCCTTGCCTTCCTCATTCTGCTCTGCATTTGTAGAATAACGTCTTACCTCAAATGTCAGATCTCCGGTTTCCTCAGTGTACTCAAGATCTGCGATATCGCTCGGCTCTATCGTTACATATTCATTGCGGCAGAAATATGCTCCCCAGTCTGAGCTGACACTCTCATCATTGTTTACCAGGTCTACCTTGACATAAACAGCATCTGCATCAAGTCCATCCTTTAGCCTCACAAATTCAAGGTTTGCCTTATTGTCATTTGCGCTGAGGTTTGCGAATCCATCATCACCCGCAACTAATCCGCCGTCAGGCAATTCTTCCCACGCAGGAGTCCAGTCATCTGAGCCGTTATAGCCTATGCCTTCACTATCCAACTCAGACGCTATGGCGTAATACCACTTGTAGGCAAGATCATCTGTGTCTTCATGGTAATCACCATCATTATCGTAATATTTATGCCGCGCCCAGGCAGTCATTTGAAAGCTGTCCCCCGGGAGACCTGTGTTACGGTTGTCGTCACTTCCAAGATGGATCTCGTAAATTTCTTCTTTGACTGTCAAGTCTATCGTATAACTCTTTTCAGCGCCATCAGCGTCAAGGTAATTGATCTGAAGTGTGATAACCGGATCATCATATTCGAAGTCCGAAGTCCAATCCTTGATCCTGTATAAGTAACCGCCTTCACTCTGACGCAGGAAATACCTGGCGTTTTCTCCATCTCCCCCTTCGCCGTCATCAGGTGTATCTGTTTCATATACATAAGGATCCAGCATCTCCAAGCCACTTAAGACTTCGACGCTGTTAACGTTGTATTCCCCCTCATAACCTTCCGGATTCTCCTGATTCCTCACGTAGAAGCCTTTTCTTTCATCTACATGTCCTCCCCAGCCTGGCAGCATGTCGCGGCTTTCTTCAAACCCGTAATCATAGATCGACTCTTCCAGGCTGAAGGATGCCCGGCCTCGAGCATGAACGGTTTCGTTATCATCACCTACTACATCTATATTGAGATCCAGCCAGCAGCCGTGTCCAATTACATCAAATATCTTTTCGCCATCAAGCGTCAGCTCTCCATTTTCTGCATTATACTCATAGCAATTCTCATAGAGCGATATTTCTTCTCTTGTATCGCCATAATCCGTAACTGCAGCACCGCTGACTTTTAGGTTGCCCTCTACATCTTCAGGTATATTCAGGGTCAGAGTCTTCTCTCCGTCAGACCATAGAGCGTCGTAATCATAGTCAATTGCAAAAGGAGCATAGTCTACTATATCGAACAGTGTTATTGCCGATCCGTAATATGGATCCTTTCCAACTACCGTCACGAAATAATGTCCCGGCGCAGTTGGCATCGAGGCAAGCTTATGCGCATCATCGGCAACAATATAGTCTTCCCAGCTTTTGTTTTGACTATCCTCCGAAGGATCGCCTTCAGCGCGGTAATAGGTGACTGTATAGTCTGTCGTATCCAGGTCCGTTCCATCGACTGTTTGCACTGTAGGTGCCGCCATGTGGCCGGACTGTATCCAGAATCTGTCACGCATGCGCCAGCTGTCTTTCAGTCCGTTTTCGAAATTTACGACTGCGCCAAACCACTGCAGAGAATACTTGTCCCTGACATAGAACATGAATTCTCTCGTTTCGCCTTTGCATGCGCCTTCACCATTTGCCGTTGCAGTTACGTGGTATTCGGTCATCCCGTATTCTGCGTCTGCTTCCTTGATGCCAAATGGTTCCTCCGCAGGGATAACTTCATCATCTTCCGGGGTCTCCCCATATGCATAGTAAGAGAATGAAAGATCGTAGCCTCCGGCATCGGCGATCCTTCCCCTACGGTCTCTGATGCTTATTCCGAGATCTTCAATACCAACGGAACCATTTTCATCATTTACGTCCACCGTATAGAAAGGAACCTGGTCATTGTAGATTTCAGCATTGTCAAAGAAGATCTCACATTCATCCAGGTCGACATACGGTGCGCTCGACATCTCCATGAACATGTCTTCATCAAAGATGTAGTCCACGTTTGAAGTGCCATATTCATTCCCGCATGTGTATCTGTATCCGATGACGTCACCGCTGCCATTTTCCTTTATTTCTTCAGACCACCCCACCAGGAACAGCTGATCCGGATCGCCGATCGTGCCGCTGTCGCAGTTGGTGATATCCGCCAGATAGTTGTTTCCGTCCATAGTCACGACGTTCCACATATGCCGACCTGCTCCTGTGCCGCCGCCCATTGTGCCTGTGACGCTCTCACAGTTGATCTCATCCTCGAAAGAGTCAGTTAAATCGCACAGGAACTGGAAGGCCTTGGAATAGCCTTCACATACGACCTCTGTCGTATCATCTTCATCGAATACATATATTAGCTGCCAAGGGTCTCCATATCCGCCCTCATAGCTAGCTAAAGCTGCTTCGTCGTTATACGATGTCCTTTCGCAGATTTCTTCTTTATACCTCCATAGTTTGTCATTATTATTCAGACGCGTTGCATCTCTAACTATCTGTCCGGCGTTTTCAGCTGCATAGTATGCGTTATAAGTCTTATCCGCATCCGTACTATACAGATCAATAACATCGTTCCCTGCCTGGTAAGACTCAATAGGATCTCCAACACGATAATCCTTTGAGACAGAGAAAACGAACGTGATCGTCGGCACAACTGTAATGACTTCGGAGTCTGCTGTTTCCTTTGCAGAAAAGCTGAATCTTGTTCCTTCATAGTATCCCGTTGTCTTGTCATACCAGTAAAATTCGAACGGGGCATCACGTAAAAGCTTGTTTACGACCTTCTTACCGGAATAATTAAAGTCTTCTTCATATGCCTCTATCGCTTTCTGCACAGCTTCATCGCTTATACTGTTGCCTTCGAAAATTGAATCAAGGCCCAATTCTTCCGCGGTATATTCAAAACTGCTTCCCGTGAGTTCTGAAGGATCTATCACAAGTTTAGGTATATACTCTTCACCTGTCGCAATGTTCTCAATCAGACAGAGAAGCTCATAGTAAACCATGTCCTCAGGAGATTCGGCTTCGTCCGGTTCATTACCGGAATCTCCGTCTGGGTCGCCTTTGGCTGTATCCTCAAGGAAATTCATAAGGAGCTCATCTCCACTGGCAAGTTTTGCCTTTGGGACCGTGATAAGTCCTTCTTCTTCGACCTCTGCCCCGTTTACCTTTTTCAGGTCTTCCGGGTCTGCCGATTCATCCTGCTCTGCAGCAGGCTCAGAGGATTTTTTCTGTGTAGCTTCAGGTGCTGCTGTCTCATCATTTCCAGCGTCCACCGCTTCTCCTGCCGGATCCTCTTTGCCACCGGCTTGATCTCCAGCCGGTGCTGCCTGTCCGTTATCTTGATATGTCTCTCCTGCGGCCGGGCTTGCTGCAGGCTGCTCATTCAAAGCATATGCCAGTCCCGGCGTGTACGTGATCACCATCGCCAACGCGAGGAGGATCGCAAATAACCTGTTCCTTGCTTTCATTTTTCTTACCTCATGTGTTTTAGCGGCAAAATGACGAGGGTGTCCCTCGCCACTGTTATTGGTCTTCTCTCTCAGTCCCTTAATATCTGTTAAGCAATTTTACCTTGATTTTTCACCTCGTGTAAAGCCTGTGTAATAGGTTGTTATTTTAGTAACTTGATATTTCAGCATTATAAAATCCCGGTGTTTGTCTCACCGGGATAAATGCCTATATTTTGGGGGTCAGTTTCACTTCCTGTGGACTTGTTGTTTCCTTGCCGTAAGATGTCTCCGATATCAGGTCGTTGTCTATGCCTCCCTTATACGGATCGCCCTCGCCTGCATGGCCCAGCACGTGCGGACCATTTTTGTCATACCTTGTAAAAACTACCCTGTCTGCGTATATCTCCAGGACCGTTCCCGTGAGGGTCGTGTCTGCTGCCGCGTATTTGTCCGGATCTTCCTCATCGTATTCTGCCGGAGCGCAGTTCATATAGTAGCCTGTATACCCGGTATTGAGATATGTAAAACGCAGCGTTTCCTCTGAATACGTATCCGTATCGACCTTGTATTCGTTGAACTCCGGTATGAGTATGGTGTCGCCCTTCGACCTGAAGACGCTGCTTCCGCCCATATAGCAGTCCCATCCTTTTGAATGGTTGTGCCCGTAAAGATAGACTATGTCCAGCGACCCTGCTGCCTCATTCACCACGTTGAAGATGAGTGATGAATACAGGTTGTCGCCTGTCGAGTGCCTCGATGAAGTCCTTGCGGTAAAGTGGAGCGGGACGTGCCCTGCTATGATGACCGGTCTGGTCTCGCCTTTCCGAATCAACTCATCAAAGCATTCTTTCATGGCTTCTGAAGATTTCGTGACCTTTGCCAGACAGCCGGATTTCTTTCCCTGCTTCCACGGAAAATCCTCTTCGGTATTGAGTACGTAAATCAGATATTCACCTTCATCATGCAAGCCGCTTTCCGTTATCTGGCCGGTCAGTTTGTCATGATTGCCCTGCACAAAGACCATGTCCTCATCGCTCATTCCCGGGATCTCTTCCTTTGCGATCCCGCGTATCT
>JBGUME010000090.1:0-12942 GCA_045116695.1 Anaerovoracaceae bacterium
GACAAGAGAAAGCAGCTCAAGATACTCTGCTCGCCGCGCGAGAGCTTTCTTATAAAGAGGCACCTCGCCAAAGAGGATCCGAAGTCATTCGTATCTGTCATAAGCGTCAAGTCCGTATGGGGAGTCGGAAGGGGATTCTCGGACATCCACAAAATCGACGGATAAAAGAAATGATCGAAATCAAAATGCTGCCTCATGGGCAGCATTTATTATGCGTCGCTATGTAAAGAAAACTTTACATATTATAGTATTTCTCAGCCAGAAAACGTGAGACAAGATTGGTCGTGCGCGGGTTGAGTATCAGGTAGTTGTTCACGCAGTCCGGGTCATTGCAGAACATGTCAGTGCCAAGGGAAGAGATATCCATGAACATCGCTTCCGGATGTGTGTTTACAGGTACGTCTATCTCGAAAGAGCGGCTCTCAGAGTTGAATACAGCCGTTACGGGGCTGTTTCCGTCAGGAAAGTACGCGCAGGAGACGGGATCCTTTATCTGTTCGCCTGTTATTTTAAGGACAGGGTCAGCGGTCCTGCCTGAAGACGCTCTTTTTATTGCATGCCGGACGCTGAGCCTGCCGCCCGCGGCAGGGAGGCCGTATACGGCCAGTGCCTGATGGATATCAGGCACATCAGCGAGAGTCAGATACATCAGCCTGTGAAGGTGAAGGACGTCTTCTCTGTTGTGTGTCAGTATTATCTTTTCTATCGTGCTGTTGCCGGAAAGAGCGTACTGATCAAAGAGGGCAACGCTTTCACGCCCTGTGATGGTGTCTCCGCGGTCGGAGAATATGCCGTAATGGTCTTCAATGGACATCTGGCTCATCCTGTCAACGCGCTTTCTCATGTCTGTACACTTGCAAAGGAATCTGTACAGGTCAAAGTGATACATTCCGATATGCCTGTCCATAAAGTTGGCATCCAGTCTCGCGTTGAGGAAAGGGACGTCATAGGCATAACCGTTGTATGTCACCAGATAGCCCGCGTTGTTCCTGTCAAGATAGTCCATCGCGGCCTCAAGCACTTTATCCTCTTCATAATGGTTCTCTGCCAGGAACTGCGTGATGGTGACTCCCTTATCCGTACGCATCAAAAGGCCGATGAGCACGGCCTTGCATCTGCTGCGGTCAAGGCCGGTAGCTTCGATATCCAGCACACACGGCTCCATGCCATCAAAATATTCACCCCAGAGAGGGTGATATTCGCCTGTTATCCTGTAATCTCTTGTAAAAACTTTCATCAGTTTGATTTTAACTTATCTTCGTGATAGAGTAAATCGGCATACAGAAAAGGAGATGTGACAAAATGAAACTCGGAATCGTAGGACTTCCAAACGTAGGCAAGAGCACTCTGTTCAACGCTATCACAAAGGCGGGCGCTGAGGCGGCAAACTATCCGTTCTGCACCATAGAGCCTAACGTGGGAGTGGTAACAGTGCCTGACGAGCGCGTAACGACGCTCTCAAAGGTCTACAACTCAAAGAAGACCATTTACACTACCATAGAATTCAGCGACATAGCAGGCCTTGTAAAAGGCGCGTCCAAGGGCGAAGGCCTCGGAAACAAGTTCCTCGGACATATAAGGGAAGTCGAAGCCATTGTCCACGTAGTCAGATGCTTCGCGGACGACAACGTGGTTCACGTGGACGGCAGGATAGATCCGGTAAATGACATCGAAGTCATAAATACAGAGCTCATCATCGCCGACATGGAAGTGATGGAGCGCAGGATCGCAAAAACCGAGAAACAGGCCAAGGCTGACAAGTCAGCGAGAGGGGAGCTCGAGCTCCTGCAGCGCATCTACGAGATCCTTTCTGAAGGCAGACGCGCGCGTGAGATAGAAGATCTCAGCGATGAGGAAGCGGCTTTTGTCAGGTCGCTCGATCTTCTGACATATAAGCCTGTCATATACGCCGCGAACGTGTCTGAAGAGGACGCTTCCGGAGAAGACAATGAATATGTAAAGGCCGTCAGGGAATACGCTGCCAAAGAGGGCTCTGAAGTCGTGGTGATCAGCGCCAAGGTAGAGGCGGAGCTCGCCGAGCTCGATGATGATGAAAGAGAGATGTTCCTGGAAGAACTTGGCATTGAAGAATCCGGACTCGACAAGCTGATCAAATCATCATACGCGCTGCTCGATCTCATAAGCTTCCTTACAACAGGAGAAGACGAGACCAGGGCATGGACGATAAAACGCGGTACACTAGCGCCTCAGGCTGCCGGGAAGATCCATACGGACTTTGAAAAGGGTTTTATCCGCGCCGAGACCATATCATACGATAAGCTCATGGAAGTGGGCGGAAAGATATCCGCAGCCAAGGAAAAAGGCTGGCTGAGATCGGAAGGTAAGGAGTACGTCGTTAAGGACGGCGATGTCATGCACTTCCTTTTCAACGTCTAAAGGGTTGACAATATAGACTTTTCAGATGCGGATTGTACTTAAAGCGCTGATATTGTTTTTTTGAAGTACATTATCATTGAAAAAGGCCGGTATGGCCTTTATAATGCAAATAGGGATCGCAGAAGCGATCCTATCTCTAGTCCCAATACCCTTTTTCGAAAGAGACCGCACCCCTTGCGGTTTCTTTCATTTTTTTGATTATTTTTGCTTATTGCTGATCCTGCGCAGCATCGAGAGGCTTGTGCTTCGATGACCACAGGTAAAGAATGATACCGAAGATGATGGCGCAGACGCTGATAACCTGAGCCTGCCTGAACGGACCTATCATGAGAGAGTCCGTTCTGAGCGATTCAACAAAGAAACGTTCAAGAGAATAGAATATAAGATACAGCGCGAGGGTCTGCCCGTGCGCGGTCCTTTTGTTTTTATCGAACCAGCTGAGCGCAAAGAATAGTATCAGGCACCAAATCGATTCGTACAGGAAGGTAGGGTGCACCATTTCGCCGTCGACCAGTATGGCCCATGGCAGATCGGTAGGGCCGCCGTGAGCTTCGCCGTTGAAGAAGTTGCCCCATCTGCCTATGGCCTGGGCCAGAGCGACAGTAGGTATGAAGCAGTCCAGCACGTTCAGCGGCTCGATATTCTTCCGCCTTGCCACAACAATGACCGTGAGGATGCCGAAAATGAGTCCGCCGTGTATCGCCAGCCCGCCGCTCCTGATATCGAGCATGGAACTGAAGGTTGTATAATAGTCAAGGTTGAACAGCACGTAATAGACTCTGGCGCCAATGACACCGATAGGGAGCATCCAGAGAGCTATATCCAGCACGTCCTCGTCAGTGAAGCCGTGGCGCGGAGCTCTTCTGCAGGACAAAAGAACGGCGGCCAGCATTCCGAAAGCTATGAGTATGCCGTACCATCTTATGTCTATGCCGAATATGGTGAATGCTATAGGATCGGGATGACCCATTACGTACCTCCTGTTGTTGACTGGTTTGTGCCGGCAGCGGACACTTGCAATAGTATAACACAAATTTGTGAAATTTGTTGACAAGGCTATTTACTTTTGTTAGTATAATCAAGCGCGATTAAGGAAATCGCGTGTTGTGGCGGCGTAGCTTAGCTGGCTAGAGCGTCCGGTTCATACCCGGAAGGTCACTGGTTCAAGTCCAGTCGCCGCTACCAGATGTGGGATCATAGCTCAGCTGGGAGAGCACCTGCCTTACAAGCAGGGGGTCATAGGTTCGAGCCCTATTGGTCCCACCATTATGCGGCCGGGTAGTTCAGCTGGTTAGAATGCCAGCCTGTCACGCTGGAGGTCGACGGTTCGAGCCCGTTCCCGGTCGCCACTTTTTTTAAAAGACCCGTGGTGGGTGTCGTCAAGTGGTTAAGACCCTGGGTTGTGGCTCCAGTATTCGTGGGTTCGAATCCCACCATCCACCCCAATTTCTTCTTTTAATCAACTGAACGATGTGCTACAATATCAATGCTGATGGGGTATAGCCAAGCGGTAAGGCAACGGATTCTGATTCCGTCATTCGTAGGTTCGAATCCTACTACCCTAGCCAGGAAATGAGGGACTCTAACGAGTCCCTCATCTATACGGCGACATAGCCAAGTGGTAAGGCAGAGGTCTGCAAAACCTTCACCCCCGGTTCAAATCCGGGTGTCGCCTCCAGCAAAAGACTGCGAAAGCAGTCTTTTTTCTTTGTGCTATCGAAAACCGCCGCAAATAGTATATAATCATCATTGAATATTGCGTGATGAGTGAGGTCAGAATATGCTGGAAAGCAATACATCACAGAAAATTGCAAATGACAGGAAACTGATCCTGATAGTGGAGGATGAATTCGTCAGCCGTGAGATCCTCAAGATGACGATAGAGAAGGACTATGATGTCCTGGTCGCAGAGGACGGAAAGCAGGCTCTCAGTCATATCGAAGAGAGCGGCGACAGGCTGAGTCTTATCCTCCTTGACCTGAACCTTCCGGACATGCACGGGGTGGATATCCTTAACATGATCAATGAGAAAGAGGAGGTCCACAGGATACCGGTCATCGTCCTTACGGCCGACAAGGAGGCCGAGGTGGAATGCCTGGACATAGGCGCGGCCGACTTCATACCGAAGCCGTACCCGGATATAAAGATCATCCAGGCCAGGATACGTCACACCATAGAGCTTTTTGAAAAGCGCGTGATCATCGGACAGACCGAATACGATGAACTGACAGGGCTCTACAACAAGGAATTCTTCTATCTCTACGCTGAGCGTAGCGATGCTCATAACAGAGAAGACGTGATGGACGCCATAGTGATAGATGTCAATCACTTCCGTATGATAAACGAGCGCTACGGCAAGGAGTACTCCAACGAAGTCCTGAGACGCATAGGAAACAGGCTGCGCAGACTGACATCCGAAGCCGGAGGGCTGGCCTGCAGAAGAGACGGCGATCACTTCATGCTCTACTGCCCGCACCTCGGTGATTACGATGCAGTGCTGGCTGAGCTGTCTGAAGGCATATCAGGAGAGGGAAATGCCGAGAACATCGTAAGACTCAGGATGGGCGTATACCCTGAGGCAGACAAGAGCATTGAGATAGAGAGACGCTTCGACAGGGCAAAGCTGGCTGCTGATTCAGTCAAGAGCAACTATACGATGCCTGTAGGGACATACGACAGCGAGCTGAATGAAAAGAGCATGTACAGCGAGCAGCTGATAGTAGCCTTCCCTGAGGCTATAGAGCAGGAACAGTTCCAGGTCTACTACCAGCCGAAGTTCGACATTAGAGGCGACAAGCCGGTGCTCTGCAGCGCTGAGGCCCTGGTGAGATGGATCCATCCGGAATACGGTTTCATAAACCCGGGCGCGTTCATAAGCATATTTGAAACCAACGGACTCATAAACCGCCTTGACAATTATGTCTGGAGAGCGGCCGCGAAGCAGATCCGTGACTGGAGTGAAAGACTCGGCGCGACAGTACCTGTGAGCGTCAGCGTGAACGTGTCCAGAGTCGACCTCTTTGACCCTGACATCTGCGATACACTGACAGGCATTGTCGAGGAATTCGGCATATCCAATGAGCATTTACTGCTGGAAATAACCGAATCAGCGTACTCCGAGGATTCGAAGCATATCATAGACACTGTCCATAAACTGAGAAGCGCGGGATTCCGCATAGAGATGGATGACTTCGGCACCGGATATTCATCGCTCAACATGCTGACGAGCCTGCCGATAGACGCTCTCAAACTGGACATGCAGTTCGTCAGGACCGCGTTCAAAGAAGGCGGCGATACCGGCATGATAGCCATAGTCATAGAGATAGCCGAGATGCTGGGCGTTCCGGTCATAGCAGAAGGCGTTGAAACCGAAGAGCAGCTTATTGCTCTGAAGGAAATGGGATGCGACATAGCTCAGGGATACTACTTCTCAAAGCCGGTACCGGCAGAGGAGTTCGAGGTATTCCTTACTGACAAATAAGAGTGGATACGAAAGGGGATAAAGTAATGATCACGATCGAAAAGCTGAACGAATACGGCGCAGATACTAAGGACGGCCTCGCGCGCTGCCTCGGCATGGAGGAGTTCTACCTTAAGCTGGTCAATACGATGCTTGCGGACGAGAATTTCGATAAGCTGGATGCCGCTGTTGAAGCCGGTGAAGTGAAGAAGGCATTTGAAGCCGCGCACGCTCTCAAAGGCACTCTCGGCAACCTGTCCATCACACCGCTTCTGGATCCTGTCGTAGTGATGACAGAGAGATTCAGAAACGCAGAAGAGATGGTAGATGTATCTGACGTGTTCCCGCAGTACAAGGATGCTCTTGAGAGATTCAAGGCGCTTGCGGAGTAGTTGATTTCAGGAAATAAACGGATGAGAAAAAACAAAAGACACTTCAGAAGGCTGGCTGCAATGATGGCCGTGCTGATGATGCTCGTTTCCGTGACCACTCTGATGAGCGGCTGCAGGAGCGGCGAGAACGGCTCGGTATACGTTTATTGCTATGGCGATTACTTTGATATGACGCTTCTTGACAAGTTCGAAGAGGAGACCGGGATAATGGTCATCCCGGATTATTTCGATACGGCCGAGGAGATGATCACCGTGCTCGAGAACAACGCGACCACGTATGATTGCGTGTGCATATCGGACTACATGATACAGCGCATGATCTCAAATGACATGCTGTCCGAACTCGACATGAACAATATCCCGGAGATAAAGAACATCGGTGATGTCTACATGCAGAAATCCGAGTCATTCGATCCGGGCAACAGGTACTCAGTGCCTTATCAGGCGGGTATCGCAGGCATACTTTATAACAAGACCATGACAGACGGCATCGAGATCGACTCATGGGATGATCTGTGGAACGAGAAGTTCAAAAACAGTCTGGTCATGCCTGACAGCGTGCGTGACGCCTTCATGATAGGCCTCAAGAAGCTGGGCTATTCCGAGAATACGACCAGTGAAGAAGAGATAAAGGCGGCAGCCGACGAGCTGATAAGACAGAAGCCGCTGGTATATAAATACGCGAACGATTCCGCCCGGGACCTGCTCGCGAACGGTTCCGCTGCGGTAGGAGTGGTGTGGAACGGTGAATACATCTACACTAAAGAACTGAACGAGGATGTTGAGTTCGTGATCCCTAAAGAAGGTTCCGAGTTCTTCATAGATTCCTGGGTGATCCCTAAGGACGCGGCCAACAAGGCTAACGCCGAGGCTTGGATCAATTTCCTCTGCAGACCGGATATAGCGGCCATAAACTTCGATTATCTTTATTACACGACTCCTAACGAGGCGGCTCTGGACCTCATAGATGAAGAGTATCTCGAAGAAGAGTCGGTCTTCCCGGACGCGGAAACTATAAACCGCTGTGAATCGCTGGTAACTCTTGACCCGGCGACAACAGAGCTCTACAGCAACTACTGGAAGAAGGTAAAGGCTGAATGAAACAGAAATGGGCCGAAAGGCTCGATACTCCGGAAAAGAAAAAACACATGCTTTACAGGGTGGCCCTCGTAATTGGGGGCAACCTTCTTTTCGCGGTCGGAATAAACAGGATAATAACGCCGATGAACCTCTACAGTAGCGGATTCACGGGCATTTCCATGCTGCTTCGCATGCTTATCGTAGATGTTCTGAACATACCCGAGCCCGCAGGAATAAGTTACCTGGGCATCATATACTGGATAGTCAACATGCCTCTCTTTTATCTGGCATATAAATCGCTGGGCAAGGAGTTCTGCATAACCACGGCGGTCTCGATAGGCATAGCGTCCGCGTGCATGTCGCTGGTGCCTGTCGCCAAAACGCCGGTATTCGATGACTATCTGACAGCAGTCCTTGTAGGAGGCATCATATCCGGTACGGGCGCCGGACTCGTGCTCAAGGGCGGGACCTCAGGAGGAGGCCAGGATATCATCGGAGTTGCGATGTCAAAGACCCATCCGAACTTCAGCGTAGGCAAGATCTCCATAGCGATCAATACGGTCGTTTACGGAGTATGCTTCTTCCTCTTCGATATCCAGACGGTCGTATATTCCATGATATTCGCGGTGATCAACGGACTCGCGCTCGATTATCAGCATACGCAGAATATAAACGTACAGGTGATGATCTTCACAAAGAAAGAGGGAATAACCAACAAGGTCATAAACGAGGTAAAGAGGGGACTTACATACTGGAACGGTGCCGGCGGATATACGGATGAAGACACATACATCCTGATGACCATGGTCACCAAGTACGAACTGCCGAGGCTCATTGAGATAGTAAAGAGCATAGATCCTGATGCCTTCGTGATGGTGAACGAGGGTACAAAGATATACGGAAGGTTCGAGAAGCGCTTTACCGAATAATAAACAGCAAGCAAAGAACTCCTTCGCGCAGCCGCGAAGGAGTTCTTTTTATTTGATCATTCGATAGGTTTTTCTGACCTTGGGATCTCGCTGAGGGCCTTGAAGTATTTATCTCGCTCTTTGTCGTAGCGGCGGGTGTAGTCCTTGTTGTTTGAGTGATGCATGTCGTGTACGTACGAGTGCTCTTTTCCAAAGATCTCCGTGTTGTCACTCTCCATGACATAGACCGCGATGTCGCTGCACTTGTCTGAGATATGCTCTATATTGGTGAGCACTGACTGGAAGTGGATTCCCTTGATCGGATCGCAGACCTGATTGACCATCCTGTACACGTGTCTGGCGTTCAGCTCTTCGACCATATCATCTATAACTTCCTCCAGAGGTTCCACTTTCGCGGCAAGCTCCGAATCATCTGCCTTGAATGCGCGCTGCGTCTTATCCATTATCTCGTAAATGGCATCGAACGCCACCCGGAGCTCGGCCATTGCCGTATCGGAGAATTCCTTGCCCTCGGCCCTGAGGCTTTCTACGACATTTGCTATGTTCACAGCCAGGTCGCCGATGCGCTCGTAGCATATCATGATCTTGATTATGCGGTTCTGAGCGCGTGTCTCCGCGGCACTGTGGATGTTGGATGAAAGCGAAACGAGGTATTTGTTGGTAGCGTCTGTCATGCTGTCGAGCAGGTCCTCGCGTGTCTCTATCCTCGCATCACGCTTGGAGTCGTAATGGTATATCTGCTGAACGGCAGCATCGAAGTTATGAGCAGCTATGTCGCTCATCTCCTCTACGACTCTCTTGGCCTGATCGAGGGCAAGAGCAGGGGAGGTGAACAGCCTTTCATCGAGAGCGTCGAGAGCCGCGATGGCATTTTTGTCTTCTTCTTCCACAGGCTCATCAGGGATGATCTTTATTGCAATGTTTTCAAACACTCTTGTAAGTGGCAGAAGCACAACAGCCGGAACGAGTCTGAAGAATCCGTGGATATTGGCCACTCCGCCGGAATTGAGTGTCGCGTTCCAGAAAGTATCGTTCAGTATGCCGGTGCTGCGTCCGATGAAAACGAGCAGGAAGCAGAGTATGGCAGCGAATACATTGTATATGACATGTACCATTGCCGTGCGCCTCTGTACCGGCTTGGCGCCTATGCGGCTGACAAGGTAAGTAGTGAGGCAGTCGCCGATATTGACGCCGATGATGACCGCGAACACCGCGCCGAAGGTCACGCCTACTGAGCTCGCTATAGACTGTATGATACCTACGACGGCAGATGAACTCTGTACGACTCCGGTTACAAGGACACCTGCGAAGAATCCGAGAATGTAGTTGTTGGAGAAGGCTGTCAGCAGATAGCTGAGGGATTCTCCGAAGCCCGATACCACTTCGCTCATGTAAATCAGACCCATGAAGAGTATTCCGAATCCGCAGGCTACGTTGCCGGCCGTCTTAAAACTTCCTTTTTTGAGGAACATGATGAAGACTATGCCGAGCGTAAGGGCGAGAGGGGCGAGGTTATCAGCCTTGAAGAAGTACAGAGGGCTCTCCATGCCCGAATTCACGTCCATGAGTCTGATGATCTGCGCCGTGATAGCGGTACCTACGTTGGCTCCGAGAACTATACCGACCGACTGGTGGAAAGTAAGGAAACCCGCACCGACGAGACCGACCGTGATCACAATGGTGGCGGTTGAACTCTGTATGATGCATGCGACAAGCATGCCCAGGATGAAGCCCATGACCGGCTTGTTGGTCACTTTGGCAAGAGCGTTCTTCATGGCTCCGCCGGATGAGCTCTTGAGACCGTCGCCCATGACCCTCATTCCGTAAAGGAACATCGACAGTCCGCCGAGAAAGGCAATAATGTTATAGAAAACTGCCATAAAACCTCCGATAGTTTGATTTAAGTGTGAATAGTCCCAAACTCTCACCAAATATATTATAGGTTAGCGTAAAGTCAAAATACAACGTAAACAATACCAAAAGAGTGGAAACCGCAGTACAAAAAATAGTGTTGACATATTCCTACTGACAGAGTAGGATTTATTAGGCAAGAAAAGGCCTTATACTGTGAGAATGAAAGGAGATCTCAGACATGATGGTATCGACCAAGGGCAGATATGCTCTGACAGTAATGGTTGATCTGGCACGCAATGAAGGTGACGGATACGTTTCGCTTTCCGACATCGCTGAGAGAGAAAAGCTGTCCATGAAATACCTTGAGAGCATCATATCCATACTCAACAAGGGCGGCATGCTCATGAGCCTCAGGGGAAAGAACGGCGGCTATAAACTCGCGCGTGATCCTAAGGACTACAACATAAGCGAGATCCTGCTGCTCACAGAAGGGACCCTGGCTCCTGTAAACTGCATAATGCAGGAGGGAGTTCAGTGCGAGAAAGCCGCGACATGCAGCACGCTCCCGCTCTGGGCAGGACTGGATAAGGCCATTGAAGGCTATCTTTCGGCCATTACGCTCGAGGACATAATCACCGGCAACCGCAAGAAGATGCTGGGCGACTACTGCGAGAGCTGCGCGCCGGAAGAGAAAGCCGAATAGAAACAAACGTAAAACGATTCAGGAGGATCATCGATGAAAGTATATGCTGACAATGCCGCGACCACATATCTCAGCAAGACGGCAAGAGACAGATTCATCCAGTGTCTGGATGAGTTCAACGGCAACCCTAACAGCCTTCACAGTGACGGTCAGCGCACGCAGGAGGTTCTTGACGAAGCAAGAGAGATAGTCGCGAAGTGCATAAACGCAGCGAAGCCGAACGAGGTGTATTTCACAGGCGGCGGCTCGGAGTCCGACAACCAGGCTCTGCTGTCCGCGGCAAGAGGACTTGCTCCTAAAGGCAAGAAGCATCTCATAACGCTGAACATAGAACACCACGCCATTCTCCATACCATGAAGAAACTGGAGAAAGAAGGCTTTGAGGTAACTTATATAGCGCCTCAGTCAAACGGCATCGTGGATTTCAGGGACATAGAGGACGCCATCAGAGAGGACACCGCGCTCGTAAGCGTAATGTTCGCCAACAATGAGATGGGAGCTGTACAGCCGATCCCGGAGATCGGAGCGCTCTGCAAGGCAAAGGGCGTGCTCTTCCACACGGACGCCGTACAGGCGGCGGCGCATCTGCCTATCGACGTACAGGCCATGAACATCGACATGCTGTCGATGTCGGGACACAAGTTCCACGGACCTAAGGGCGTAGGTATCTTCTATGCCAGGAACGGCATCAGGCTGGTCAACGTTATCGAAGGCGGAGCCCAGGAGAGAGGAAAGCGCGCAGGCACGGTAAACGTTCCGGCCATCTCCGCGATGGCATATGCTCTCAGAGAGGGTACGGAGAACATGGAAGCCAATATGAGCAAGGTGAGGGTGCTGAGAGACAGACTCATCGAAGGCCTGAAGGACATCCCTTATTCACAGCTCAACGGCGACCCGGTCAAGAGACTTCCGGGAAACGTCAACTGGTCATTTGAGGGTGTTGAGGGAGAGAGCCTGCTGCTGCATCTCGACATGTACGGCATCGAGTGCTCATCCGGAAGCGCCTGCACAAGCGAATCGCTCGATCCATCGCACGTTCTGCTCGGAATGGGAGTCCCTGTGGAAGCGGCGCACGGATCGCTCAGGTTCAGCCTGGACATTGAGAACACGGAAGAGCAGATCGACTACATAATCGAGAAGGTGCATGAGGTAGTAGCGTATTACAGAAACCTGTCGCCTTACTGGGAAGACCTGCTTACCGGAAAGAGAGAACACTGCATCCCTGAATACTGGAATGCATAGATGTAAAGGAAACTTTACATATAGATGAAAGGAGATATAAAATGTCACTGTATTCAGATAAAGTAATGGATCATTTTGAACATCCTCGCAACGTAGGCGTTATTGAAGACGCTGACGGAGTAGGCGAAGTCGGAAACCCTCTTTGCGGAGATATCATGAAGATGTATCTCAAGATAGAGGATGACAGGATCGCCGATGTCAAGTTCAAGACTTTCGGATGCGGAAGCGCCATAGCGACCAGCTCCATGGCTACAGAGCTCATCAAGGGAAAGACTCTTGAAGAGGCTCTCGATCTCACAAACAAAGCTGTAGTAGAAGCTCTTGACGGACTTCCGGCAAGAAAGATCCACTGCTCGGTACTTGCCGAGGACGCTATCAAGGCCGCTCTCGTAGACTACTATACCCGCAGCGGAAGGGAAATGCCTGAGAGCCTGGTGGGATTTGAGCCGCACGAAGATTGATGCGCAAAATTCATCAAATCGATAACAAAGTTGACAATTGTCGTGTATAATGGTATGAGGCTTTGCCGGGAGGCAGGGCCGCATACTGTTTGACTTTTTGGAGAAGTGTAAAATGAGTGAAAAGAAAGTAATGAAGCTCGCGTCAAGAAGCAAGCGCTTCGGCGCAGGCGTTATAGACGCGGTCATACCTTTCGTAGCCTATCTGGCTTTTGTCTGCATCCTGGTAGCAAACGGCCTCAAGTATTCGCCGTATGACGATTTCGGGTATGGCTATGGATACGGTTACGGCTATGATTTCGGATATAATTACGGAAGCAGTCTCAGCGGAGCATCAGCGGCGGCCATAGTATTCATATCGCTGCTGCTCATCGCTTATGTCGTTGTTGAATTCGTGTTCTACGCGAAGGGCAAGTCCATCGGCAAG
>JBGUME010000091.1:0-12686 GCA_045116695.1 Anaerovoracaceae bacterium
TTACCGTAACAAAGATCTGGGACGACATGAGCAATGAGGGTAATACGCGTCCTAAAAACCTCACGATCACGCTCACTTCAAATCCTACCGGATTCGTTACAGTCAGCCCAACGGTCACAAAGCAGGACAACAAGTGGACATATAAATGGACAGGCCTCCGTAAGTATTCGGATGTCGAAGGAAAGCACGCAATCACATACGATTTTACTGAAGATACAACTGACTTAAGCAGTTATACTCCGGTTTATGATAAGGCCAACTGGAAAGTGACAAACTATCTGTCGACAGTGAATGTTACTGTCAACAAAGTGTGGGACGATAACAACGACAGCGACGGAGTAAGACCTTCGAGCGTCACATTCCAGCTGCTTGCTGACGGAAACGCTGTCAACGGCAAGACAGTGACGTTGCCTTATGAAGGCAGCCTGTCCTATACATTTACAGGACTTCCGAGGTATTCAGGTGCCGCAGGCGGAGATGAGATCGTATATACCGTTCAGGAGACTACTGTACCTAAGTGGTACACAGCAACAACATCCACTGACGGTCTGACGATCACGAATACTCACATCAGATTCGTAAGTACTGACCTCACCGGACAGAAGACGCTCACCGGCAGAGCTATGAATGAAAATGACTTCGAATTCAAGGTCGAAGCAGCCGATGATGTCACGAAAGCAGCGGTAACGGCAGAAGAAGTCGTTCTTCCGGCAAACGCCAAGTCGCCGGCAAGCGCAGACGGAACGCCTGCAGATATCGCGCTTGGAAGCATAACATTCAGAGCAGCAGGAACATATAAGTTCAAGGTCTCCGAGGTCATTCCTTCCGGAGCGACTACAACAGGCGGAAAGACTGTATATAAGGGTGTTACCTACGATACTTCTGAAAAGGTAGTGACTGTAGTCGTTGCCAAGAAGGCAGATGCCAATGAACTAGAGATCACATCGATAACAGGCAATACCAAGCCAGACCTCAGCTTCAAGAACACTTACAGCGCTTCGGGAAGCTACACACCTACGGGAACGAAGACACTTAAGGGTCAGTCTGAGGTCGATGATGCTGATGCCGCAGGAGATGAGGATGCCGTAGAGCCGGCGGATGACGCGTCCAATAACGATGATGCAGATGCCAATACAAATGCCCCGGCCGTTGAAGAGCCGGCCGATGATCAGGATGAACCGGTCAAACCGGAAAGCAGCGATCCGAGTGATGAAGATATTGTGACCGGCGCTGCATTCAACGGAAACTCCGGAGCACCGCATTTCATCATTCCGGTCCCAATGGGCAAGGGTTCGATCAGCATCGCAGTTGCTACTCCGAAGGGTCAAGAGATCCCGATGGCACTCACCAAAGGACAGTTCAAGTTTGAGATCAAGTATGCCAACGGAACTACACTTTACGGAACAAAGGTTGCCGATGGTGAGAATGAAGCTGCTTCGGCAGATGATGACCATGCAGTGATCACATTCGATACGATCAACTATACGACTGAAGGTCTGAACGATCTGGTTGCAGACGGAGCAGCGACAAAGGACAGCGATGGCAAATACCATATAAGCTACATCGTGAGCGAAAAGAAGAGCACCAACACGGCCTTCCAGTTCAATCCTGAGTCGTACACGATCGAAGTGGTGATCACAGATGACGGAGAGGGCAATCTTACTGCTGCACTTGCAAGCGGATCGCAGGCTCTCGCATTCACCAACAGATACGTGACTGATACAGCCACAGTTCCTATCACAGGACTTAAGGTACTCACAACAGAGAACGGCACAAGGACACTGAAGGCAGGCGACTTCAAGTTCACTATAACGCCTAAGGATGGAGCTCCATGGCCGGCTGGACAGGATAAGACAGTATCTAACGCTGCAGGCGGAGGCGTCGACTTTGGCAGCATAGAGTTCACCAAGGAAGACATCGGTGATGCTTCAAGCAAGACCTTCACCTATGAGATCAACGAAGTCAATGAAGGCAAGACGTACTTCACATACGATACGTCTACCAAGACTGTCAAGGTAACTGTTACTGATGATGGAAAAGGTCATCTGACAGCGACCACAGACCCGGCTTCGGCACCGCTGTTCACATTCAATAACGAATACGAACCTGAAGAGGTCGATGAAACTGTAACAAAAGACATCACTGTAAATAAGGTTCTTCTGGGCGCAGACCTGACAGCTGGTCAGTTCACGTTCAAGATAGCGCCGGCAGATGATGAGACGTCTGCAGCTGTAACCGGCAATAAGGTAGTCATGCCTTCGCCAGCGACAGCAAAAAACAAAGCAGATGGAACAGTTGAGTTCGGAAAGATCACCTACAAGAAGGCGGGAACGTACAAGTTCACCATCTCAGAGGTGATACCGGACGACGCGGTCAATGCCGATGGCACCAAATATGCAGATGCAACAGACGAGGAGAAAGCAGCCGGCGGCTTCGTTAAGAACGATATCCGCTACAACTATGACAACAAGACTTACACAGCAATCGTTGTGATAGAAGACAACGAAGAAGGCAAGCTTGTCGTCAAGAGCCAGAAGCTCTCGGATAACAGCACAACAGCGGAATTCACCAACAAGAAGCTTCATACCGATCTCATAATCGAGAAGAAGCTCGATGACTTCGTGGATCACGCGGGCAATGCCAATGTTGCATTCGCATTCATCATCACGGGTACTGACGGAAACGGTGTCAAGTACAGGAACTCTGCTGCCATCGAATACTCGGCGGACAGCCCGGCGACACAGAGGGTGATTGTTAAGAACGTTCCGCTCGACTTGACGATCAGCGTCGAAGAGATGAAGAATCAGAACTACGAACTGGCTGACGGAGTAGATAATCCGCAGACTGCACAGATCCTGACATCCGGTACGGATAAGAACAAATACTTCGTATCGTTTGAGAACAAGTTCAATGAAAACATCAACCCGGAGGGAGGTGTAGTCAATAAATACAACAAAACAGAAAATGGCTACGCCTACCAAGCGAAACAGTAGAAAGGAGGTGGATGACTTATGAAGAAGATAAGCAAGAAAGGCCTCGCGGCCATACTGTGCATGGTGACAATAGCATTCACCTCGATCGGGCTGACTATTGCGTACTTCAGCGACTATGTGACCGCAAAGGGTCAGGCGACGATCAACCTGACAGCAGAGGTAGAGATACCGGAGACAGTCGATCCTGACGGAACGAAGCACATCCAGATCGAGAACAAAGGAAAGACCGATGTAGTGGTGAGAGTAGCGATCTACGGACCATGGCTCACGACGGATTATCAGGAGGCAGACATCCAGCCGGCGACACCTTCGGACTGGCAGCTGATGGGAGGCTACTACTACTACACAAAGGTCCTGCCGGCCGGAGAGAAGACAAGTGAGATCGAAGTAAAAGTCGTAAAAGGGCATTTCTCGGCAGACGTAGAGAACTTCGACATCACGCCGGTGTTCCAGTCAGCGATCGTGACATACGAGAACGGCTCGGTAGCCAAACCTGAAGGATGGGAAAATTTCCCTAACATCACAGAGTAGAAAGGGGGCAGGCAGAAATGAAAGACAAGATCAAGAATGCTTCAAGACGCACACTGGCCCTCTTCGCAGCGGCGCTGCTGGCACTTGGCGCAGGCAGCATAATGAGCGCCAGGGCAGTTCTGAACATCGTGAGCGACACCTTCGACACCAACCTCAAGATGGCAAACGTGATGGAAGTCACGATCCTTGAGGGCAAGGACAACGACGTTGTTGATGCCGGGGCATCAGCAGCAATACTGAAAGCTCTTAAGGACGCAGACGGCAACGCAGTCAACGTTATACCGGGCAAGGTATACGATGAGACGCTCGCAGTAAAGAACAACTCGGGCCGTCCTATGTACGTAAGGATGATCGTCAGAAAATACTGGCTCGATAAGAACGGCAAAGAGGACGCCGGCCTGGATCCATCGCTCATCAAGCTCACCTATAAGGGCAGCGACTTCAACGGAGACGACTGGATCAAAAACGACAACGAGGACACGCCGTCAGGTGAAAGCAGTACATATTACTACAAGACGATGCTGACAGACGAGGATGACACGACAGCTCCGCTGATCGACGGTGTATCTGTTGACAGCTCGATCCTGAAGAAGTACACGACATCCTCGTCAACAAATAACGGCAAGAATGTCATCACGTACAAGTATCAGTATGACGGCTGCTCCATCTGCCTCGAAGTCGAAGCGCAGGCAGTGCAGACGCATAACGCGGAGGATGCGATCAAGAGCATCTGGGGCGTAGACGCAACACTCTCGGGCGACAGCATTGAGAGCGTTAAATAAGGGGGTGCGGTAATGAAAAAGACAGAAAGAAAGATCATGATCGTGCTCACGCTCACACTTGCGGTATTGCTCGCGATGAGCACATTCAGTTTCGCCGAGACCAATACTGTCGACGGAGGGAAATACGTATTCGACGGAGATACTATTTCCACTGATGGTTCAGGCAGCATCAGCGAGACCATATCGAACATGGAGCCGGGCGATTCGGTGACCATAAATCTGACTTACACTAACGATACCGATGACACTACGGACTGGTACATGAAGAGCGATGTCATAAAGACACTCGAAGACAGTTCAACGGCTACAGGCGGCGGCTATACGTTCATTCTGACGAATGTCGGGCCTGGCGGCCAGAGGACGGAGATCTTCAACAGCGACGCTGTCGGAGGCGATGACACAGAAGCAGGGATCGGCCTTCACCAGGCAGAGGATGCAACAGAAGACTGGTTCTTCATCCAGGAACTCAAAGGAAAGAAATCAGGCAACACCGAGCTTTACGTAGCCCTTGAGGGCGAGTCGCAGGCTAACGTATACCAGGGCACTGATGCAAACATAGACATAACCTATGCTGTAGAGGTGCAGACAGAAGGCGAGGACATATACCGCCATGTCGGAACAAAGACGGGCGACAACACAAGCATCCTGCTTCCGCTCGTGGTATTCCTGACGGCGCTCCTGCTTCTGGCGATCGCCATAATCAGCTACAGAAAGGACAGGAAGGGAGGTGCCCGTAATGAGAATTAGAAAAGCAGCAGTACTGGCGCTCTCTTTCGCACTGATGCTCAGCGCCGGAGCGATGAGCGTATTCGCAGCCGGATACGAACTGACAGTCTATTCGGGCAACGGAGAATTCGCAAGCGGCGACAGCATCAAGGGAACGAAAGTCTCTGTGGATGAAGCAGCCGCGACGGTATCTGTAGACGGAGGATCAGCCGAGGCGATAACGATGCCGGACGGAGAGTCTGCAGATAACAGCAAGTACTTTGTTCGCGGAGTCAAGGTTACGGGCCACGACAACAGTGAAGTCATTGTGGACGACATTGACCTTGCGAGCAGCTCAAGCCCTGTAAAGAACAAGGACGCGTCTGTGGTCATAGCATATGGCCTCAAGAGCAACATGACCAAATATACCGTTAAATACGTAGTTGCGGGAACGGGCGAGGAACTTGGTTCTGAGACCCACTATGGCGTCAAGGGCGACAAGCCGATCGTTTCTTACAAATACTTTGAGGGCTATCTGCCAAATGCGTGGAATGAGACCGGAAGGATCGCCGATGACGGCAGCACCGAGTTCACATTCACATATTACGAAGTTGACAACGAAGGCAATATCATTATTATCAATGACGGCGGTGGCGCAGGCGGTGCAGGCGCAGGTGCAGGTGCAGGTGGTGCCGGTGGTGCCGGTGGTGCCGGAGCCGGAGCCAATATCGGTGACAACGCCACACCTCTTGCCGACGGTCCGGCAGATCTGGTCGACATCGACAATGGCACGACACCTCAGGCAGCTCCTGAGGATGATGAGACATCATCAGGCATCAACAAGGGCATAATAGCCGGAGCCGCAGCAGTAATTGCAGCAGCAGCTGCAGTTGCAGCAGTAGTTGCCAAACGTCGCAGAGACCTTGAATATGAAGGAGATGACGAAGACGATGAATAGTCCGGATAAGGACTGCATCGAACAGACAAAACAAATACGGGAGATAGCCTGAACGGCTATCTCCCGTTTTGCTTGGGTGATCACAGTTTGGCGTTGGTCGCCCCTACTTGACTGCAAACTGATACAGCCTTCCGCCGGTGTTCTCAGCCCATGAATACTGTGACATATACTCGCCGTTGTACATGTCTTCTCTGTGCTCTCTGTCGATGAGATATTCGTAGTAATCACACAAGATCTTATCTGTATCGACCGCCCAGAAATTCCTGCCTTTGATAAGGACTTCTCCTGCCCCTGCCTGCTCCAGATCTTTCCTGAGGCTTGACAATACTACACGGCACTGCGACTTGAGATTTGTATCAACAGGTCTCTTCTCCCAGATCACGGAACATATTTCCTGCACAGTGCAGCCGGCCCCAAGTCTGTCCACAAGAAATGCAAAGACTTCCTTGCTCAGTGAGCGTGAAAACTTCACGATATTATCGTCTTTATAAACTTCAAACTTGCCAAAGCAGCATATTCGAAGCAGCTTTTTTCTTTTGCGCTCTGTATGGCGCAGGTTTTGCAGTTCTGCTCTGACAACTTCTTCGGTAAGCGGTTCAAGAACAAAACCGCTGGCCCTGACCTGTATCGCAGAAAAAGCCATTCCGGGATCGCCTGACATGAATATGAAGTTTATATCCGATGATGCATCCCGTTTCTCTGAAGCAACAGCAAAGCTCTCTTCCGAGGCCTCAAGCCATACGATATCCGGATCAGTATCAGTGATAGTATTGATCGCTTCAGTTCGATCTCTTATGATCCTGATCGTCCCCATACAAGCTGACGAATATAGCGCCAGACGGGAGCAGCGAAGTACTGTTTGACAACAGCACTGTAGGAGGTGAATACGTCCTCGGCTCACACAAGGATAAAACAAGCCGCGGCACAGACAACACAGGAGAAGGTCTGCATCAGGCTACGAATGCATCAGATGAATGGTTCTTTATCCAGACTCTTAAGAAGGGTCAGTCCGGCCGCACTGAACTATACGTTAAGTTCGACGGCGAAACAGAAGTAAACGACTACATGGATACAAAAGGCGAGTTGCTTCTGGCATATGCAGTTGAAAAAGATACAGGGAGGATAAAGACCGGTGACGAGACCAATGTGCTGAAATACATAGTTATCATGCTTGCAGCATTCCTGATGCTGATCCTTACTATCCTGAGCTACAGGAAAGACAGGAAAGTGGCGAGAGCCGAAGCCGGAGCATACGGCGTGGGCATGACAGAGCAGCCAGGCAAAGTCAGAAAACAGAGAAAGGAGCGTGACTGATATGAAGAAACGTTTCCTTATAACAGCACTGTTATTCGCAGTCATGATGTTTATGGCGGGATCTTTGAGTGTATTCGCGGATGTATCTACAGATCCATATGAATATACCATAACTGTTTACGCCGGACTGGAGGGTCACTTTGAATCCCCAAGCATCAGCTCATTGAGCGATGGCGGTAAGACCCTGACGATAAAGTCAAAGCCAACAGTAGATCCGATAACCAAGGCAGTTACGTTTGAGCAGGTCACGATTGACCAGAGCACGACAGGATTTGTTCTCGACAACGGAGATTATTATCTGAGAGGCTTCCGTCAAGCCGGACACGATAACGATGAGGAGATGGCAGCGCCGACGTTCAATGCAGATCAGGACATCGCATACGAGGCGGCGTACGGACTCAAGGGCGGAATGGTAAAGTACACAGTTCATTACCGTGATGAAGACGGGAACGACCTCATAACTTCTGAGGAGTTTTACGGCAGAGTAGGCGACAAGCCGGTAGTATCCTTCAGATATGTGGATGGGTACCAGCCGAATGCATACAACATGACGAAGACACTGTCAGCGACGGAGTCTCAGAATGTGTTCATATTCACCTACAGACAGCAGGACCCTGGTAGGAGCAACACCGAACACCTTCGACTGGACGTTCAGCGCAGGAACAAAGGCAGGCATCTACATGATCTTCAAGAGATACAGGGATGAGGACGACTCCGATGATTATGAAGGACAGGCCACGGCAGGCGATGCGGCAGACGACGGTTCGGGTCAGAACAGACGCCGCAAGAGAATACTCTCAGTGATAGCGGCGGCAGCGCTAGCAATCATATCCACGATAGTGTTCTTCATAACTGAAGACATGACCAACACGCCGGCTCTGTTCGACAAGTACACACTGCTGATGGCAGCCATGCTGATCGCCTCGATAGCATTCATCATCAACGGCAAAAGGGCCGATGATGAAAATGCCGAAGAGGAAGGCGCAAACTAATTAAGGCAAGGGCCGGACCAAATATCCGGCCATAATGAAAGGAGACAGCGAATGATCGCTGTCTCCTTTAGTTTTGCAGTCTTGAAATTGCGCTTGAATGCGATAATCAGGTATTGATGTTGAATATCTAATGCGCAATTTTTTTTGCTATCCGTCGTCTATTTGATTGGTTCCAACCTGTCGCAGGCCGTTTCTTCGCCGCGTACTATATGGTAATACGCGTATTCATCCGGCGTCAGGTTACTGCTTTCGCGGAATATCTTCTCGGCTGCGTTCCTCTTATCCGGACTTATGCGCACAGAAATGCCGCAGCTTGCCGAGATGAATCTCGGTACCGGCATTATTGTGACTCCGGCCGGCTTCAACAGCTTTTCAGTTGAGATGGCCGCGTGTGTGGATTCAAAAGTGAGAAGATAATATTCGTTCATTTACAGTTGACTTGTGTTGCGCTTACAGCTTGATAACCTTGCTGACTTCCTGCATTGCGCCGAGTATATCATACATGTTGCTGACTGTGCCAACCTTCAGGTCATCCTTGATGCCGTAGAAGTTGAGGCATGTGCCGCATACCAGGACCTGGCTGCCCTTGTCGATGAGGGTCTGCAGGTTCTCAATGATCTGCGGCTCATCGCCTGCCGGCAGTTTTACGCCTTCATTCATGAAGAGCACGTAAGCCGGGATCTTCTCGGACTCGCTGAGTGTGAAGATGGCCATCTTGGCAAGGTTGCCGCCCAGCTCGCTGTTGTTTGTTCCGATAGCGTTTGTGTTGAAGAAGA
Source organism: Anaerovoracaceae bacterium (assembly GCA_045116695.1). GTDB lineage: Bacteria > Bacillota > Clostridia > Peptostreptococcales > Anaerovoracaceae > Crickella. The sequence goes on from JBGUME010000091.1 coordinate 9,052, forward strand.
CCGCGTATGTGTCAGCACATTCCACGCTTGCGCCTTTGACGGTCTCGCCGTTAGCAAACTTGACGAGGAACTTGTCGCCGAATGGCTCGCTTGTTGCCGGTCTTCCGAGAGCGTCTCCGAGTCTCTCGAGGTTTCCTACCTGAGTAGGGCCGTCAACGATGATCTCTACATCCTGCTCGCCAGCTTCGAGCTCCTTCTTTGCCATAATTACAGGGATAGGGCACTGCTTGCCGCCTGCATCGATTCTCATTGTATTACCTCCGTTGTGATCTGGTCATTTATTGATAACAATGTTTGTCATTCGTAGTGATGCCTGACATCCGGGAAGATATCTGACATCTCGTTGCGAAATTACCATACACAATTAATATACTCCGTTTTCTCACAACGAACTATAGATTAAATCTATAATACGAGCCATTGCAGACAACGGCTGCCAATATTCACGAGGCGGTTCGCGAATGTGTGTGTTTCATACTTCTTGCGAAAATGGACCAATTAAGTACCGATTAAACGTGCGGAAAATGGTATACTTATTATGATTGGATACATATGACTTATTATGATTTAGTTATATAGAAAGTATATAAAAGCAGAAGTGGAGAACTGTATGGTTATTTTTGATCTGGACGGCACTCTCTGGGATTCCTCGGAAAACGTGGCCGCATCATGGAACGTTGTCATTGAGCAGGAACTGGGCAAACCAGACGCGCTTACCGGCGCGGACATTTTGCAATATATGGGCCTCACTATGACCGAGATAGCGGACCTGCATTTTGGCTTTCTGCCTCCTGAGCAGCGCTATGATCTTTCGCACAAATGCGAAGTTTTCGAAAACGGCTACATCACCGAGCATGGCGGCAGGCTGTTTGAGGGCGTTGAAGAGAATCTGAAAAAGCTCAAGGACATGGGCGTCAAGATGGCTGTTGTGAGCAACTGCCAGGAGGGTTACGTGAAAGCCTTCCTTGATTCCATGGACATGTGGAAATACTTCGTTGATTATGAGGAGTGGGGCCGTACGTTCCTGTCCAAGGCGGATAATATAAAGCTGGTCATGGAGCGCAACGGTGAAGACAAGGGCATCTATGTTGGAGATATCCAGAAGGATTGCGATTCGGCTCACGCGGCCGGTGTGCCTTGCATATACGCGGCTTACGGTTTTGGAGAGATAAGTGACGCGGAGGGGAGGATCGATTCCTTTGCGGAGCTGCCGGCTGTTCTCGAAGAACTTGGATATATTTAGAGATAAAGGCAGATACAAAGCCGGCATTAATCAGTAAGGAGATATTACACCTATGAAGCTCAACAATAAGCGGACCGTTCTGGTCGGTCTGGCGTTCCTGTCAATCTGTGCTTTCTGGCAGATGTACGACAGCGTCATTCCACTGATTCTGACAAAGACGTTCCATATGAACGAAACATTCTCGGGTGCCATCATGGCGGCCGACAATGTGCTGGCGCTCTTTCTGCTGCCGTTCTTCGGGACGCTGTCGGATAAGACCAATACCAGGCTGGGAAAGAGAACGCCGTATATTCTGGGCGGGACAATAGCCGCGATCATACTGCTCAACATACTGCCGGTGCTCGACAATTCATACTACGCGGCAGCGAGCAGCGGAAAGATGGTGATGTTCGTTATCGTACTGGGGCTGCTGCTGGTATCGATGGGCACATACAGATCTCCTGCGGTCGCGCTGATGCCTGACGTGACACCTAAGCCTCTCCGCTCGCGCGCAAACGCCATCATCAATCTGATGGGAGCTGTCGGCGGCATCATATATCTGGCTGTAGCGGCCGTGCTATATCCTAACTCGAAGGTACTGGGACTCGAGCACGTCAACTACGCGCCGCTGTTCATAGTCGTTTCCGCTATAATGGCAGTCGCCATAATAGCGCTGCGCCTGACCATCAACGAGCCTAAGCTGGCTGCGGAGAACCAGGTCCTCGAGGCTGAGCATCCTGAATGGAATCTCGCTCAGGATGACGGAAGCGGCAACGAAGTGCTGCCGGCCAATGTAAAGAGGAGCCTTGGATTCCTGCTGGCATCCATAGCGCTCTGGTTCATAGGCTATAACGGAATCACCACATGGTTCACCACATACGTAGACAAGGTTATGGGGCAAGGCCTGGGCGGAGCATCCACATGCCTGCTTATCGCTACGGGCGGCGCCATCGTTTCATACATACCTATCGGAAGCCTTGCGCATAAGATAGGCCGCAAGAAGACCATAATGATAGGTGTAGTTTTGCTGGCGGCATGTTTCCTCTCGGGATTCTTCCTGACGACGGCATTCCACAGCATAAATGCCATAATGTTCATCGTGTTTGCGCTGGTCGGATTCGCATGGGCGGCCATCAACGTCAACTCGCTGCCTATGGTGGTCGAGATGTGCAGAGGCTCGGACATAGGCAAATTTACAGGTTATTACTATACCGCGTCCATGGCGGCGCAAGTCGTGACACCTATCCTCGCCGGTACTCTTATGAGGAGCATCAGCTATAAGGTGCTCTTCCCATACGCTGCGATCTTCGTGTTCTTAAGTTTCCTGACAATGACTCAGGTGAAACATGGTGACGCGGCTCCTGAGGTCAAAAAAGGACTCGAGGCATTCGAGGATATGGAGGACTGATGAAAGAACTCATATTAGGTAAAACTTACGCTCACAGAGGCTATTACGATCCGCCTCTGATCCCTGAAAACTCTATGGCAGCCTTCCGCCGCGCGGTAGAGCACGGTGTGGGCGTTGAATTCGACGTACACATGATAGCTGACGGCAGCCTGGTCATCTTCCATGATGATGAGCTTGAGAGGATGACCGGGGTCAAAGGCCAGATAGAAGATTACGATATCAGCAATCTGAGGAAACTGAGACTGTCCGGCACGGACGAGATGATCCCGACCTTTGACGAGCTGCTGGACCTGTTTGAAGACACCGGGCTTCCGCTGATGGTGGAGATAAAGCCTGCGGGAGGCAACCACTACAAGCTGGCTGAGGCGGTAGTAAGGCGGCTGGAAAGATACAAAGGACCGTTTGCCGTAGAGAGCTTCGATCCAAGGTCTCTGATGGTAGTGAAAAGGATGAGACCTGAATGGACAAGGGGACAGCTGGTGCAGGACTTCTACAAGACGCCTGACGGAGTTCCTCTTTACCAGGCGGTGTTGCTCACGAATCTCGCGTTCAACAGATTCGTTCAGCCGGACTTCCTGGCGTACAGATTTCAGGACAGGAAGTGGGGAGCCTGGAAGAGATGGCTCGGAAAGAAAGGCATCGTGCCTGTAGTATGGACAATAAAGACTGTAGATGAATACAAGGCGGCGTTAAGCATGGGATGCATCCCGATATTTGAGCAGATAACACCGGATGAACTTGAGAGCCTTAAGCGCTAAGGAAAGAATTGGGTTTATAAAAGATGGGGACTTCAAAGAAGAAGATAAAACTGACACCCGTAGGGGTATGGCACTGGACGCGGCTGATATACAGGTCGATACTGTTCCTGCTTCTGGTATATTCATACATCAGGTTCAGGTTCGTCTACCATAAGCCGTTCATCATGGGCATTGAGAAGATGCCCGCTATCATCGTTTTCGTCTGGACGGTATACGTCATCGAGATGATATTCCGCTTCTTCCCGGC
>JBGUME010000092.1:0-5059 GCA_045116695.1 Anaerovoracaceae bacterium
TGAACAGATCTGACTGAAGCGCTTCTCTCAGCGAAGTGTCCTTGACATTGATGTCAGAGTATGGCGAGAACGGACAAGGCTCTGCTCCGCCGTGCGAGTTTATGTGGAAGAATCCCCTGCCCGCTGCCAGGCAGCCACCCGAGCTCTTCTCGTCTCCCGGGAAGGAGATGTATATCATGTCCTGCTTGCTGCTTCGAAGATCATCTATCCTTGCGGTCATGAACTCGCGGTCGGCATCGTCCGGCGCAAGATGCGATCCTTCATCAGATACCGGCACGAACTCTATATAGAACACGGCCTTGCATCCGCGGGCCCTGAGTTCATCCAGGAATTCGTCGGAGTATACCTGCTGCATGTTCTCTTTCGTTACAGTGACGGACACACCGTAGATGATGCCTTTTCCGCATAGGCTGTCCATCTTTTCTATGACAGAATCATAAACACCTTCGCCTCTTCTGGCATCGGTCTCCTCGCGTCCGCCTTCAATGCTTATGACAGGCACGATGTTGCGGCATCTGTCCAGAAGGTCCAGGTGCTTGGCGGTCATGAAAGTCCCGTTTGTGAATACCGGGAACATGATGTTCTTCATGTCCCCCGCTGCTTCGATCACGTCCCAGCGGAGCATAGGCTCGCCGCCCGCCAGAAGTATGAAGCTGACGCCGAGTTCTTCAGCCTCCCTGAAGATCCTCTGCCACTCATCGCCGCTAAGCTGCATCATCGGCTCGCAGTCAATAGTCGCGTTGTTGGCTCTCGAGTAGCAGCCCTCACAGTGCAGGTTGCAGCTTGATGTAATGCTCGCGATCAGATACGAAGGCACATGCAGGCCTTTCTTTTCGTTTTTCTCTCTTCTTTTGTCCGCGACTGCGCAGGCGGCGGCAAACTTCACCAGAAAAGCGCTCTCGCGCGGATCCTTAAGAGTCGCCTTGAGAGCGTCCTTGATAACCTGCTCGACTCCCTCGGTCAGGTATTTCTGTAAATCGAATCTTTCGTCCATATTTATCCCATTTTTACTGAGCGCATTGCCAGGAACGTCGGTATGTTAAGTTCGTGCAGCCTGCCCTCGCCGTTAGTGTCCTCGTACAGATCAAGGAGAGTGAAGCCTGCTTCAAGCTGTCCGGTTATCTGCTCTTCAAGCGAGTGTGAGAACTGCATTCCGGCGTCTTCTCTCTCCAGCTGTTTTCTTTGCTCTTCGTTGGTCAGCGGGTCGAACGGTAGCGAATTTACGATCTCTTTCTCATCCGGGTCGACGACATAGTTTATATAGTGGTCGACTCCCGCAATAAGATACCCTCCCTGCTTCAGAACACGGTAGCATTCTCTCCAGATCGGCTTTACTTCCCTCACATAGCAGTTCGATACTGGATGGAAGATCAGGTCGAATGTATTATCCGCAAACGGCAGCGGCTTGGTCATGTCGCCCTGAATGACCGTTATCTGATACCCTTCACGATCAGCGACCATCCTCTCGCTTTCGACCTGCTTAGTTGAGATGTCCATGACAGTGCATTCCGCTCCGAGCGCGGTAAAGACAGGCATCTGCTGGCCGCCGCCGCTGGCAAGCCCCAAGACCTTCTTTCCTTTCAAATCACCGAACCATTCGTGCGGCACCATTTTGGTTGGCGTCAGCTTGACATCCCATATGCCCTGCGTTGCCGCCACATAAACCTCGTGACTGACCGGCTTGCCCCACTCCCAGCCTTCTTCTATCCAGCGGTCTATGGTCTTCGCGTTTATATCCTGATAGTCCATAGTGTCCTCTTATATCTTCCTTATCGGGTGGCGGATCACTGTTTTCAGTTTCTCCGGCGCGACCTTTCTCGCGTCGCTTAAGTATATCTCATGGTGCAGGCGCTCATCGCTTATGTCGAGCGCATACCCCTGCTCCTCCATGTATTTGTGCATCATTTCGACAGTTGCAGGCTCGTTATCATAGGATCCGATATGCATGCACTGCACACACAGTCCTTCCTCAACAGTCAGGAATTCCACCTTGGAGAAGTCTTCCTTCTTTTTGCGCGTGGCCTCGCCGATAGCCCAGTCAAAATCAGCCCCGGTAACAAAGTCCGGAAGACGAATCACCGAGATCCATCTGAAATCCTCCTTGTGAGCGTAGTCGATGCCTTCGACTCCCTCCTGCCACCAGAAGCCCTCGAGCGGAGGGACGACATAATCGAAATATCCTTCGATCCTGTGGTCGCCCTTCTTGCTCATCTTGATGGTGAAAGCAATGCCATACAAAAGACCGATGGCTTTCTTGTACTCGCCGTCTTCTGTGTTGGGATCGCCCTGACCGCGTACGGCAATATAGTTCATTTCCGGCACATCAACAATGGCCGGCTTGTCCTTAGGCATGTAGAACTCTTTGTATTCCTTCTTAAAATCAAACGCCATTCAGCCAGTCCTCCCTTGTCAGGCGCGATATGTGTTCGGTGCGCCTGTCCATCATCTTGACCCACTCGGCATCAGTGTTCGTATACTGATATCTGAACCCGCACTTTTCCTGCACGCGTCTCGACTTGTCGTTCCCCTCGAAGTAGCCGCACCAAAGGGTCTCAAGCTGCAGATCTTCAAACGCGTAGCGGATGATCTCCCTGACACCTTCCGGTATGAGCCCCTGCCCCCAGAAAGGCACAGCGATCCAGTATCCTATCTCTGCCTCGTTGTCCGGGAGGCCGATGTTGCTCTGCTGTCCTACCATGAGCCCTATGCTGCCGATCGCCTTGTTGTCTTCTTTCAGGCATACGGCATAAGTTTCAGGAGCTGCCAAAACAGTCCGGATTATCTCCAGACTGTTCCTGACGCTTGTGTGGGCAGGCCAGCCCGCGGCAGGCCCTATGCGCTCGTCTTTGGCATATTCATATAACGATTCTGCATCCGTTTCTTCCCACGGACGCAGAATAAGTCTTTCAGTTGTAAGTACCATCCGTTTTCCCTTATTTGCGCTTCGCTAAAGACATGACTCTCAGGTAGCTGAACGCGGCAAGCAATGTTGCCAGAAGTATGAACGCCAGCGCCAGCAGCCTGTGATCCATCCTGAGGCCAAGTATCACTACCAGCACTACAAGGCCCATGACCACAAACATGTTAGGCAGCATGTAGAGAGCTACAGCGGCTCCCTGCTTGATGGCCTCTATCTCGTTCTCCCAGTCGAGCCTCATGTGCTTCACGCCGCATACGCATCCCCATGCCGTGGAGAATGCGCAGAGCGCAAGTCCTAATATTAAGTATAACACAGTATCTACTATAGGGACCTTTGCGGATATACACATGCACAGTGTGGCAAAAGTCATTGCAGGCACTGTCAGGTACAGGTTAAAAAGCATCTTGCCCTGATAAAGCGTTTTCTTTTCTATAGGCAGACTCTGCACGATCCAGTAATTCCTGCCCTCAAGCGACGGAGACATCGCAGTGGTTGCCACCATTCCGATGAAGAAATAGACAAGGAACGGAATAGCCGGCTGCAGCATGGCGTGATCGAACGGAGCGTCATTGGTCACTACCTGTACTATTCTGTCAAATCCGAGGACCAGAGTGATCAGTCCCAAGAGTATGGCAAGTATCTCGCCCATAGCGCCGTTCACGGTATATGCGGAAGACCCCACAAGTCTTTTATATTCCTTGAAAGCAATGGAGTTCACAACGCTGCGCTTCTTCTGACCGCTCAGTTTGTATTTCTTTGAGGCCGCATGGGACTTTAGAGCGGAATTGATGCTCCTGTACGAATTTCCGACGACATGGAACACCGCCGTGAACAGCAGCACGCTCACACCAATGAGCAGCAACATAGCTATGACGCTGTTCCCGGTAACAGCATCCGAAAACCACTTCGCGGGCAGATATATCCCTGCCGCATTCGATGTGATCTCCGACGTCCTCTCTAGTGTCGCTTCAACTCTGTCATTCTTGAAGATGCTCTCGATAATAAAGCGGAGCGAGAAGCAGAAGATCACAAAGGCCATCATCAGCACCGTCTGTATTATATTCGTCTTTCTGAAGCCTGCGCTTATCCTCGCGATCAGAAAGCCCAGGAAGGCCGCGATCAGCATCGGTATTACCGGCAGAAAGAGTGACAATATCACCCAGACAGGATACGTGATCACGGACGGATGCGCATACGCGCTGTAACCGATCAGCATCGCCAGGGAGATACTGATATACCACGGCAGACTCTTGACATACATGTACAGGAACTTGCAGCCCGCTACCATCCTTGCCTCAAGCGGCAGAGACATCAGCATGTCATACTCCTTGAAATTGAACAGATATCCGTTCGTCTTGAAGATCGTAAAGAAGAATGCCAGCAGGCTGATGGTCAGAGCGCACATCACAGGCACAGCATCAATCATGCCGGTCATGCCATAACCTATGCACATAAGTATGCAGTACCCCATCAGCAGGGCATACAGAAAGCATGTGGCTATGAAAGCACCGGCAATCTTGCCGCGCTTCTTCTTGTCCTTACAGTATTTGTAGATGTTCCTCTGGCTAGTGGACAGCAGCAGCGTCCTCAGAATCAGGATGTTCTTATTCATGGTTCGCCTCCGCGAAAGCATCTCCGAGGAACGCCTCCTCGAGCGAGTGGCCTTCCGTGATCTCCTCCATCGTTCCCGTCGCGATTATCCTGCCCTTTTTGATTATGGCGACCTTGTTGCAGAGCTTTTCAGCAACGTCCAGGACATGTGTCGAGAAGAATATGGCCGAGCCATTTCGGCACATCTCATGCATTATCTCCTTGAGAATGAATGACGCCTTAGGGTCGAGGCCTACGAAAGGCTCATCGAGCACCATCAGCTTAGGCTCATGGATGAGCGCGGAAATGATGGCCACCTTCTGCTTCATTCCATGAGAGTATGAACTTATCTGGTCGCCGAGCGAATCGGTGATCTCAAACATGTCAGCGTATTTCTTTATGCGCTCCTCACGGTCCTCAGCGCTGATGCCAAATACATCTGCCACGAAGTTAAGATACTGAAGGCCTGTCAGGTTCTCATAAAGATCCGGGTTATCCGGTATGTACGCCGTGACCTTCTTGCATTCGATCGGCTCGTCCTTTACCGAG
>JBGUME010000093.1:0-3289 GCA_045116695.1 Anaerovoracaceae bacterium
GTGTCAGCGACCCTGTCGATGATAGACAACATCATGGTGGGATTCCTCGGAGAGACTGAGCTCGCCGCGGTAGGCGTGGGATCTCAGCTGTTTATGGTGCACTATCTGGTACTGTTCGGCATCCTGTCCGGCTCGGCAACTTTCATGGCGCAGTTCTACGGCACCAGAGACATGGCCAATATACGCAAGGTAATAGGCTTTGACTTTACGCTGCTTGCCGGACTCGGAGCAGTCTTCTTCATTCTTACCATGGGGGTCACGGGCCCGATAATATCGATATACACTGAGGATCCTGCCGTAAAGGCCCTCGCGATGCAGTATGTGAGGATCAACGCGGCCTCATTCCTTCTGCTGGCCGTGTCCGCTCCGCTTGAGATGGCATTCAAGGCTACACAGCAGGTCAAGATACCGATGACCGTGAGCGCAGCGGTGTTCATTACCAACATCACGGTAAACTATATACTCATCTTCGGAAAGCTGGGCGCTCCGAAGCTGGGAGTCGCAGGAGCTGCCATAGGCACCCTGTCGGCAAGAATAGTCGAAGTCATTCTGAATGGCTATTATGGATTCCGAAACAGCAACGAGTTCCGCGGGAGCATACCAAGCTTCTTCGGATGGGATCCGGAGCTTGTACGCCGCGTAATAAAGAACGCGACTCCGACTACCATAAACGAATTTTTCTGGGGCTTTGGCCAGTCCATGTATGTGGCGGCGTTCAGCCGTATCAGCACGACAGCGTATGCGGCATACCAGGCGGCTAACGCCATATTCAACATATTCAACTTTGCGGCCTTCAGCATAGGGGACGCTGCCCTGATACTCGTTGGAGAAAAGCTTGGCGAGGGCGACATGGAATACACATGGAAGCTCTCGAAGCATCTGATCAAGGCGATCCTGATAGTAGGTGTTGTTATTGGAGCTTTTGCAATCATCCTATCCGGACCGCTCTCGGGAGTCTTCAAGCTTACTGAAGCGGGACAGATGTACACGAAATACATAATCATCGTCCTTGGCGCCACGATGGCGGCTGACCTTTACAATGGACTGCAGATAGCGGGGATCCTGAGAGCAGGAGGGGACACAAGATTCGCTATGATCGCGGAAATGTCGTGTGTCTGGCTGATAGCTATACCGCTTGCATTCATCGCTGCTCTTGTATGGCATCTGCCGGTGCATCTAGCGCTTCTCGTTACAAGGACAGAGATATTTATAAGAGCGATGATAATAACAAAGAGATACATTTCAAAGAAATGGATGAATACCGTAATAACTGATCTGTAAAGAACTGCACGCTTAAAGGGGAGGTGCGTTTTGGATAAGGAAAACAGAAAGAAAGTACTGCCGGTGATACTGCTGTTCTTCATGGCATATGCAGCCTTGCTGGTGATCCTGACAGCCGCCGAAAGAGGTCAGCCGGGCTCGCGGATACAGACAGTCGCAGACGCGTTCTGGTTCTCACTTGTTACCATATCGTCTGTAGGATACGGAGATATGACGCCGGTCACACCGCTCGGTCATGTCATAGGCATAATATTCCTGCTTATGTCAATGGGGGTGCTGGTTGCATTATTTGGTTATGTAGTGTCCGCCATCTCCAGTGAAGGCCTTCCTATGTTCAGGCTTGGGCTGAGAAGACGGCAAAACTGGTACTATTTTGCCGAGTTTACTTCCGAGGCCGATGTGCTGGCAAGAGATGTGCTTCGTGAAGACCCGGACGGTGTCATCATTTTTGGCATCAACAGGGATAAGGAGATAGAAGTACCGGACTACCCGTGCCTGTTCATCAATGTTTCTCCGGCGAGGATAGTCGCGCACAAAAAAGGAAAAGGGCAGAGATGCAAGCTTTTCTTTCTTGACGAGGATGATATAGGACGCAACCTGAAAGCAGCCAATGTACAGGAGCTGGATGCCGATGTCTATGCCCGTACTACAAGCGGGAGTGAGAAGCTGGCAGGCAACCTTAATCTGTTTCAAAGCTATGACTGCTGCGCCAGAAGCTATTGGAGAGACAATCCGCTTAACGCCTGGGAGAACATCATAGTGATAATAGGTTTCGGCAACTACGGCATGGCCCTGCTGGAACGCGCGATCCTGATGAATATAAACGATTCAGACTTTGATGTTTCGTATCATGTGTTCGGTGACAGCGAGCATTTCCGGAAAATCCACGTGAATCTGGGAGCCGCTATGGGCATAAACGAGGTACATCCGGGTCATGACAGCATCTTTTTCCACGATGAAGACTGGACATCCGCGCATGATCTTGTCAGCAAAGCTGATCGTATAATCATATGCGAAGACAGGGAAGAGACCGGATGGGATGATTACTGGAAGCTGCAGCGCTATTACGAACATGACAGCAAGGTGCATCTGAGGACCAATCTCAAGGCGCAGGGAGTAGATATATTCGGCACGAATGAACAGATATATACCGTCAATCAGATCGTTCGGACAAGACTCAACGATGCGGCGAGGATCATGAACGATCTGTACCGCAGGAGCGTGGAGGAAAGCCTTGACTGGGATGAACTCAGCGATCAGCTGAAACAGTCAAAGATAGCCGTGGCTGACCATCTTATGATGAAGGTCAGAGTACTGCTGCGCGACAGGACGATATCGACTTTTGACCGAAAGACTTTCCTTGCGGCTTATGAAGCCCTGCAGGAAGCCGTTAAAGACCCTGAAAAGCTCGATATGCTGAGAAGAATAGAACATGCGCGCTGGGTGCGTTTTTACGCTTACTGCAACTGGAAATACGGTAAGGTCAAGAATCCGAAGAGACATGAGAATCCTATGATATGCGAGTATGACGCAATGACTGAAGAACAGAAAGCATATCACGACAACGCGTGGGAACTTATAGGAGAGATCGCAAGACAGCTCAGTTAAAGGATCAGCTGCGCTTCCAGGTAGAAGGATAGAACAGCAGCAGGACAGGGAAGAGCTCGAGCCTGCCCGCGAGCATGTCGAACGAAAGCACCAGTTTGGAGAGCATTGAGAACGAGGCGTAATTGCCCGCCGGACCCACCATCCCGAGACCCGGACCTATGTTGTTGATACATGCTATGACGCCTGTCACGTTCGTTTCAAAGGAGGAACCGTTAAGCGAAACAAGGATCACGCTGGCAACCGAGACCATGCAGTAGACAGCCAGATATACAAGGCAGGCGTTTATGGTATCCTCTTCGATTATGCGCCCTTCAAAGCGTACGCTCCCGACAGACCTGGAGTGGATCATCCTGCGCATGCCTCTTTTCACGGTACGCTGCAGAAGTATCACTCTGGACAC
>JBGUME010000094.1:0-9629 GCA_045116695.1 Anaerovoracaceae bacterium
TCTTCAACATGGTGGCACTCAGATTCCTGATCGCTTTCGCGGTCTGCTTTGCGGTGTTCCACAAGCGCTACAAAACAGTAGACAAGGAAACGACCCTGCATTCGTTCGTGCTTGGGACGTTTCTTTTTATTTCATACTTTTGCATGGTAGAGGGATGCAAGTACACGACAGCATCCAACGCGGGATTCATGATGAGTCTGGTGGCATTCTTCACGCCGCTTATAATCTGGGCGCAGGAAAAGATAAGACCTACCGGACGACAGACTGCGAGCATCCTTATAACCCTGTTTGGCGTAGGGCTTATGTGTCTGTCGGGCAGACTCACTTTAAATAAAGGCGATCTGATCTGCATATGCTGCGCGTTCTTCTACGCGTTTCAGATGCTGTACACAGAGCGCTATGCCAAGAAGCACGACCCTATAGTTCTGGGCACTTTCCAGCTTATATTCGTGTCGGTATATGCTTTCATTTTCTCGTTTGCGCTGGAGGACAGCTTCAGGCTGCCGCAGAGTCCGGCCGGCTGGGGACAGCTTATGTATCTGGCGCTTGGCTGCGGGGCTCTTGGATTCATCCTGCAGACAGCAGCTGAGAAATACAGCTCCGCGAACCATGCGACTATCATCTATGCTTCGCAGCCGGTATTCGTAGCTGTATTCTCGTACCTGATGCTGGCAGAGCCTATATCACTCAGGCAGATAGCAGGTATAATTATCGTATTCATAGGTGTGCTTATAACCGTAAAGACGGATGGGGAATTGCCGGATGAAACATAAATACTTAGTGCTTATCATGGCACTTATCATGACAACAGCTTTCATATTAGGATCCTGCGACACGGGCTATAAGCAGATCTCTCAGGACGAGGCCATGAAGATCATGGAGGAAGAGACCGGCTATCTTATAGTGGACGTCCGCAGGCCGGATGAGTTTGCAGAAGGGCACATAGAAGGCGCTATCAACGTTCCGAATGAGGAGATCGCAGACGAGATGCCTGAAAAACTGCCGGATAAGGATCAGCTGCTGCTGGTGTATTGCCGGACCGGTAGACGCAGCAAAGAGGCTGCAGAGAAACTGGCAAAGATCGGATACACAAACATCTATGAGATCGGCGGTATCAATACCTGGCCGGGGACGATCGTGACAGAAGACTAGAGGACCGGAATATGGAAGTGAGACTGGCAAAGATCGAAGATATGGAGGGCATCAAGGCACTCCTCAGAAAATATCATCGTGACACCATTTCAGATGAGGACCGGCCGGATGGTTTTGTGACCACAGCCATCACAGACGAGCAGCTGGCAGAACTGATCAAAAAAGAGAAGGGTGTGACCATAATCGCAGAACCTTCAGAAAGCGGGCCGGACAAAGTGCTTGGCTTCTGTTTCGCTGCTCCCTGGGAATTCTGGGAGACATGGCCGCTTTTCAGGCATATGATGGATATAATCCCGTACTACGAGTTCGAGGGCAGAAAGATTGTCCTCGGCGACACCTATCAATACGGACCGATGTGTGTTGACCGCTCGATACGCGGAACCGGAGCCTTCGAAGCGCTGTTCTTCGCGAGCCTTGATCAGTTCAGGGACAGGTTCCCTATAATGCTGACATTCGTAAATCAGATCAACAAGAGGTCCGAGAACGCACACAATAATAAGGCTCACATGGAGACCATCGGCACATTTGATTTTGGCGGAAACCATTACTTCCTTATGGGCATCCGCACTGATGCTTCGGATAAATATGGCTATACACATCGTATTAGTTGAACCTGAAATACCGCCTAATACAGGCAACATAGCAAGAACGGCAGCTGCGACAGACAGTGTCCTGCATCTGGTGAAGCCGCTCGGATTTAATCTGGATGAAAAGAGTCTCAGGCGCGCCGGCCTTGACTACTGGCCGTATGTGTCGCTTGAGGTCCATGAAAGTCTGGATGAGTTCATGGAGAAATACGGCGGCAGAAGGATGTGGCTTTCGACCACCAAAGGGGACAAGCTCTACACCGAAGCGGACTTCAGGGATGAAGACATGATCCTCTTCGGACGTGAGACTGCGGGCCTGCCGCGAGAGTTCATAGAGGCAAGAAAGGAATGGGCGATCAGGATACCGATGAGCAGTGACACGAGACTTCGCTCGTTCAATCTGTCCAATGCGGCAAACATAGTATTATTCGAAGCTTTGAGACAACTGGGTTTTCCGGGACTGGAATAAAGAGAGGACTGAAGGAATGAAAAAAGGACTGATAATGGAAGGCGGAGCCATGCGCGGGCTTTTCACCTGCGGGGTACTGGATGTCTTCCTGGAGAATGGGATAACGTTTGACGGCGCCGCCGGAATATCCGCCGGTGCTGTGCTGGGCTGCAATTTCAAGTCGCACCAGATCGGCAGGCCGCTCAGATACAACAAGAAATACAGCAAGGATCCGCGCTACTGCAGCTTCAAATCGCTCATCAAGACAGGTGATCTCTACGGCGAGCAGTTCTGCTATCATGAGCTGCCGGAAGTGCTGGACCCGTTCGACAATGAGACGTTCACAAACGATCCGCTGAATTTCTACGTCGGCGCCTCGGACATCGAGACCGGAGAGGCAGTCTTCCACAAGTGCTATGACGGAAGAGACGAGGATCTCACGTGGATGAGAGCTTCAGCTTCGATGCCGGTAGTTTCGAGGATAGTCGAAATAGATGGCAGAAAGCTCCTTGACGGCGGGATAGTCTGCCCGGTCCCGTACGAATTCATGGAAAGCATGGGATACGACAGAAACATCATCATCCTGACGCAGCCTGAGGACTTTGTAAAACCAAAAGCAAAGACGCTGCCGCTTATCCGGGTAGCGCTTCATAAATACCCGGCTATAGTAAAGGCTATGGCAAGGCGCCACGACGTCTATAACCTTCAGATGGAGGAGATAAAAGAGCGCGAGAGGAGAGGCGAAGCACTGGTCATAAGACCGGATGAATCGCTTGGTATCAGCCGGACAGAAAAGGAGCCGGATGAGCTTGAGCGTGTATATCAGGAAGGACGCAGGATCGCGGCCGAGAGGCTGGATGAGATCAAGGCGTTTCTTGAGATCAAAGAACCGGAGATCTCAGACCGATAATACATAAAGCAGAAACGACCGGGAGGGACAGAAATGAGCAGGATCACTAATGAAGCAAAGGTCAAAAATCCTCTTATAGTCGGTATCCGTGAGCAGCTCGAACACAGGGCTCTTTGGATGTACCTTCTTTGCGATGAGGCAGAGAAGCACGGGCTCAAGGCGGAGGATTTTGCGCCTGATGCCATCAAGAGATGCGGCCTTTATCAGGGCCAGAATCTTGTCAAGAAGGGCGGCAAGGGCCAGTCCTTAAAGGGCCTGAAAAAAGCGCTCTTCGGATTCTTTGCGCAGAAGGTTTTCGAGATGGATATCCTGCGCTGCGATGATGACCATCTTGATATAGATTTCCACTATTGCCCGCTCGTAAAGGCATGGCAGAAGCAGGGCTGCAGCGATGAGCAGATCGCAAAGATGTGTGATCATGCGATGTGCGGAGACCGCGGAATAGGCGAGTGCTTTGGAGTAGAGCTCGATCTGCCGGGCACTATTGCCAAAGGCGATGCTACATGCCAACTGAGATACATCAGAAGGAAATAATCATTGATCTGGAACAGGAATAAAGGGGACAGGAATAACGGGGAATTAATACGCCGGAGGATCGTGTTTTACGGATGGGTCCAGGGCGTCGGCTTCAGATGGAGAGCTCTGCAGGCAGCCAATGATCTTGGCGTGACCGGATGGGTGAGAAATGACCCTTCCGGCTCTGTGACAATGGAAGCACAGGGCACACAGGAAGCGATCGATGGTGTTATCGTGGCTATTAAGCAAAGTCCATATATAAGCATCGACCGCATGGAAACTGAAACGGTCCCTGTCAAAGAAGGGGAAAGCAGATTCACACCGATACTGTTGTGACATCATAAAGGAGACCGGAGAATGAAAAAGAAATATAAACGCGGTCTTGTGCTTGACCCGGCAACGGGCGAGCTGAAGCCGGTGAGCAGAGGACAGTACATACAGCAGTGGTTATACGGCGTTTGCGAGCCGTACATCTTAAGGGCGACGCAGTTCATGCTGAATGACCCGAGAAGGGCAAAGCTGTTCAACAAGATGGCAACACCTAAGGCATTGCCGCGAGAGGTGGTCGTTACCACTGAGGCAGCATGCCGTTTCATGGATTTCATTTATGGGCAGGAACTCGGAAATGATTCTCCGAGGATGGCCGTCACGAAGTGTGTATGCCAGACTGCGACAGGCAAGTTCCGCGAGCCGGTCGAAAAGGACATGGCGCTTCTCTATACGGCCAATCTGTATACGACTGCGAAGATCACGGGCATAGGCGAGCCATACCGCATAATAGAGACAGCTGAAGAGGCCAAAGAGATGCTAAGGTATTTCGATAAGTGCGGACTCGTGCATGCGATAATGTATTGCCACAGCTCCGGCAGGTGGACCTTTGTTGTCTGCAACTGTGATGATGAGATATGCGTACCTGTTCAGGCTTTCAAGGCCGGAAGACGCGACCAGGTGCTCGCAGGTCCGGAGATCATCTCTTTGGACAGCTCAAAATGCAAGGGGTGCAGCGCGTGCGGCAAGTGCATCGAAAGGTGCATCTTTGATGCGAACAGCATAGGGATCGGCGGTGTGAGTACCGTTGATTACAAAAGATGTCTCGGATGCGGACTCTGTGCATCGACTTGCCCGACGGGAGCAAGACAGATCGTGCGCAGAAAAGACTACGAGCATGAGGACAAGCTTACAACAAGGATATTGCTGGGGTAGCATGATTATGTATAAAATTCTTTTTGTATGTCACGGGTCCATATGCAGAAGCCCCATGAGCATGTACGTGCTGAAGGACATGGCGTGATGTCACAGAGGGATGCGAGGGACTTTTAAGGAGAATAGAAGAAAATGAAAGATAGTGATTACGAAAAGCAGGCTAAGGAATTATGGGGCGACACTTCTGCGTTCAGGGAGTATGAGGAGAAAGCCAAAAACCGCACTCGTCAGGAAAGCAGCAGGATCGGCGATGAGCTGGTAGCTTATTTCGGCAATTTTGCCAGGATAAAGGATCTGCCGCCTGATTCGGATGAGGCAAAGAAACTGGTAAGAGGACTGCAGGAATTTCTCACAGAGCATTTCTATACCTGCACTGACGAGATCCTTGCAAGTCTGGGTGAGTTCTACGGCAGCGGAGGAGATATCACTAAGAACATAAATGAGGCAGTGGGTGATGGTGCTGCGGAATATGCAGCTGAGGCAATAAAGGAGTGTTTCAAAGATGAAAAAACCAAAAATGCTAAGTGAAGACTATTTCAAAAACTGGAATTACAAAAAGCACGCAAAATTCTGCACCGCAGTCTATCTCAGCCTTTATGCTTTCGATATGACCGTTTCATATTTCATAGTCAGGAAACTATTGGAAAAGTACAATTGACTTTTTCTCTGCTGTCGTGTAACATAATCGAGCGCGGTCGAAAGACTGCTTCACATATATGCGCTCGTAGCTCAGCTGGATAGAGTGTCTGACTACGAATCAGAAGGTCTAGGGTTCGAATCCCTACGGGCGCACCAAAGCCCCGATGCAGATCGGGGCTTTTTAGTGCCAAAAGAAGAAGACCGGCATGTGCCGGTCTTCTTTGTTTTTTACATGTGTACCATGATCAACTAGACTGTGAAGCCCTTTGTCATCTTGTCGTCCGGATCCATGAACCACTTGGCCTCTCCGCAGAGGTAAGCAGCGCCTGTGACCTGAGGAATGACTGTGTCGAACTCGCCGACCTTAGGTCCGATAGCAGCAACGGTTCCGATGAATCTTGTGTCGATGAATGACTTGTAAACGAAGCATTCGCCTACGTCGAGGTGGCCGTTCTTGTAGAGCCAGGACAGCTTAGCGGATGTACCTGTTCCGCATGGTGATCTGTCGATCTGCGGATCGTGTGCCTCGCCGAATACCAGCTGGTTCTTCAGCGCAAACTTAGCTTCTGGGCAGTATGCCTTGTCGTCTGCAGTAAGCTCATCATCGCAGTAGTTCTCGATGAGGTCTACGCTTGTGATGTCGAGCTCAGGATGCTGGATCTCGAATTTCTTGTTGATCTCCTGAAGAGCAAAGCTTGACCACTCTGTGAGGAACTTGGTGTGCTCAGGTGTTACCTTGAATCCGAAGTTCTTCTCTGTGTCAACAAGCGCGAAGAACGAACCGCCGAAGCAGATGTCGAATACGACCTTCTTGCCCTGATACTCGAGTTCGCAGTTCTCCTTGTATACGAATGCAGGAACGTTTGTGAGCTTGACGCCTGTGACCTTGCCGTTCTTGCAGTTGCACTCAAGACGGATAAGGCCGGCAGGAGCTTCGATGACGACCTGTGTTACAGGCTCTTTCATCTCCATGAGGCCTGCCTCGAGGATTACTGTAGCAGCTCCGATAGAGCAGTGGCCGCACATGTTCAGATAGCCGCCGCCGTCCATGAAGAAGATACCGAAATCAGCTTCCGGGTTGATCGGCTCACAGAGAATAGCGCCGAACATGTCGTGGTGTCCACGAGGCTCGAACATCAGCATCGTTCTGAGGTAGTCATAATGCTCCTCGAGATAATGCTTCTTCTCGATCATTGTTTTTCCCGGGAGTTCCGGGCAGTCGAGAGCGACTCTGCAGTACTCGCCCTCAGTATGAGCCTCAACCGTTCTTATGACGTTCTTATCATAGTTGTCATAGTTGATCTTGGCCTCAAGAAACTTTCCCATAGGTAATTACCTCCTAAGTAATTATTACACGTGTAAAAATAGTGCTTGAAGAACATTTGTCTTCACGTTGTATCATATCGCAAACAAAATAAAGCGTCAATGATTTAACGGCCTTGCTCGTTCTGTTTTGCTTAACATCGGATTAAGAAATTTTTAACGTCGAAACCGATAAAAAATTAACAGATGGGAGGGCCTGATTATTTATAGCTCGCGATAGGTTTTTTGCATACGTCATGTTGCTACAAATAAAGAAAAGTGATATCATGGAGTCGTCAAAAAAGGCGTATTTTTGCGTGTCTTAAAGACGTTTTTAAAGGAGATAAAGCATTATGGAAAACATTCAGATGTTACTTAAGCAGGGTGCTGTCGGCAAGCCGTGCGCTCCTATCGTAGCAGTCGGCGACAAGGTCAAGAGAGGCCAGCTGATCGCGACTCCTACAGGACTCGGCGCCAACGTTCATTCCAGCGTTGCAGGCGAAGTCATCGAGATCACAGATGACCGCATCATCATCAAGCCGAATGCAAAGCAGCCTAAGACTTTCGTAAAGATCAAGAAGGGCTCCAACCTCGAGATGATCAAGGAAGCAGGAATCATCGGCCAGGGCGGCGCGGGATTCCCGACATTCATCAAGATCTACAACGGCAAGGAAGACAAGCCTGTTCTGGATCATGGCTATATCCTGGTAAACGCTTCCGAGTGCGAGCCGGGTCTGGCACACAACATTGCTCAGATCGATGCAGATCCTGAGATGCTGCTGAGAGGTATGCATTATGTAATGGATATCGCAGGCGCTGACAAGGGCATCATCGCGATCAAGAAGAAACACAGAGAGACCATTGAGAAGCTGGACGCTCTTCTGAAGGACGACCCGGCTATCGAGAGACACCTCCTCCCGGATATCTATCCGATGGGCGAGGAGCGTGCCGTAGTAAGAGAGTGCCTCGGCATCGAGCTCGAGCCGGACAAGCTCCCATCGGCAGCAAACGCTGTAGTAATCAACTCCGAGACAGTTTACAGCTGCGCTAAGGCCATCGAAGAGCAGAAGCCGCTGATCGACAAGAACATCACTGTCAGAGGAATGATCAAGGGCGGAAACGAAGCTCACGTATTCATGGACGTTCCTGTAGGCAGAAGCGTACAGGCTCTGATCGATGAAGCAGGCGGATTCGATGAGAGAGGTTACGGCGAGATCATCATGGGAGGCTCCTTCACAGGTAAGGCCTGCGAGCTTGGAGATCCGATCACAAAGGCAACAGGTGCCATCCTCGTTACACGCCAGTTCAGAGATCTGCACGGCGCTAAGGTAGGTATCCTGGTATGTGCTTGCGGCGGAAACCTCGAGAGAATGGAAGACCTCGTCAAGAAGTACAATGGTACAGTCGGCCATGTCTGCTACTGCAAGCAGGCAGCTGAGATGCCAAACGGCTCCAGAAAGTGCGAGCGTCCGGGCAACTGCCCAGGCCAGGTAAAGAACAACCTCGAGTTCAAGAAGGCGGGCTGCGAGTACATCATCATCGGCAACTGCTCTGACTGCTCCAACACAGTCATGGCTTCCGGCCCTAAGATGGGACTCAAGGTAATGCACATGACAGACCTCGCAATGATGGCTGTCGGACATCCGCTTTACAGAACACTGAAGGTGTCCAAGAAGGTAGACCAGGATCTCAACGTAGTCGACAACGTCGAAGACAACGAGACCGTCGAATAATTCGTTATAACTGTTAATTATCTTCGCCCGGCAAACCCCTAAGAAGCACGGGCGGAGGGAATTATAAAAACTGCTTGCACAACATTGTGCGGCAGGCAAGTAAAACTTTTAGGAGGAAGATCGATATGTCAATCACAGCTGAAACAGCTAAAGCACATGCGAACGATCCGGCAGTACTCTGCTGCAGAGCAGAGGCAGGCACAGAACTGACACCTGCAAACTTCGAGGATCCGGCAATCTTCCCGGACCTGGTAGATTCGGGACTGCTGAACCTCGATGGAGCTCTGACCATTGGTCAGGTCCTCAACGGATCCAAGCTAACTAAGACTGTGGATTCTCTTACTCCTGTTACAGCAGACATCGTCGATAAGTTCGACGCAGCAGAAGGCGCAGCTGAGGAAGCTCCTGCTGAGGCTCCGGTCGAGGCAGCTCCTGCAGCAGCAGCTCCTGCATTCGCAGCTCCGGCTGTAGGCGGAATGATCAGCCTGCACATCGGAGAGGGCAAGAACATCGACATCCAGATCCCTGCAGGCATCGGCGGCGGCGCAGTCGCAGCTCCTGCAGCGGCAGCAGCAGCTCCTGTGGCAGCAGCAGCTCCTGCAGCAGCAGAGGAGACTGGTGAGGCTGTAGTAGTCAGAGAGATGACACGTAAGCACTACAAGATCGACAAGGTAGTTCTTGGCGACGAGACCAAGATCGAAGGAACTACACTGTACGTCCGTAAGGCAGCAGCTACTGAGGGCGCTGAAGCCCAGAAGCTGGTCCACAGCCTTGAACTCGACGTGATCACTCCGGACAACTATCACGTATACTCCGAGACAGTTATGGACATCCAGCCAATCGCTACAAAGGAAGGCGATGATGAGCTTGGTGAAGGCGTAACAAGAGTTCTCGACGGAGTAGTAATGGTAGTAACCGGTATCACCGAAGAGGGAGTACAGGTAGGTGAGTTCGGTTCTTCAGAAGGTTACATTGATGAGAACATGATGTGGGGACGTCCTGGAGCTGTAGACAAGGGCGAAATCATGATCAGAGCTCATGCTGTAATCGACAACAAGAAGAACATGGAGAGACCGGGCCCTATCGCTATTCATACTGCAGTTGACCACGTAACTCAGGAGATCAGAAACGCAATGAAG
>JBGUME010000095.1:0-7098 GCA_045116695.1 Anaerovoracaceae bacterium
TTCGAGAGCCTCATGACGGATATAATGTACGAACTTCCGTCAAGACCTGAAGTCGACAAATGCATCATCACAGCAGCCGTCGTCAACGGCGAAGCCGAGCCTGTGCTGATGCTCAGAAAAGAAGCAAAAGAAAACGAACAACTCACATTGGAGAAAGAAGCATAATGAACGGATACGAAACAAAGCGTGTCCCATATATCCCGCTGAGAGGGCAGGCCTTCTTTCCGGGCACTATAGTGGGATTCGATATCGGAAGAGACAAGTCACTTGCCGCCGTTGATCTAGCGATGAACGGCGACAAATATATTGCGGTGTCTGCGCAGAGAGATCCGTCCGTGAGCGAGCCGCGTCAGGATGACTGCTATCTGACGGGCGTGATCGTAAGAGTGCGACAGGTCGTCAAAAGGAACGAGGACTTCGTGCGCATACTCGTCGTGGTGGAGCAGAGGATAAGGATCGAAGAGATCTACGAAGCGGGCGACATGCTTGCCTGCGATTTTACCGTTGCGGAAGACTACGACAATGACACCGATGACATCAGCATGCAGGCCAATATCCGCGTGCTGAGACAGTTATACATGAAATACGTTGAGCTGACGGGACAGGGCGAGTCTGCCGGAAGGACGCTCATAGACGACATAGACGATCCGTCGCTGCTCTGCAGCCTGATCGCCAATGAGATCGACGTGTCCTTTGACATCAAGCAGACATTGCTCGAGATCGACTCTGTCAAGCTCAGAGTCAGCCACCTTGTGGATATAATCGGCAAGGAGAACAACATACTCTCCATAGCCAAGAGGATCAACAACCGCGTGGTCAAGAACATGAACCGCGGACAGAGGGAGTATTACCTCAGAGAACAGCTCCAGGTAATCAAGGAAGAGCTGGGAGAAGATGAAGATACCGATGATGAGGTCCGCCAGTGGAGAGAGAAGCTGGACGAACTCAAGCTCGAGGAAAAGACCGACACTAAGGTCAGAAAAGAGATAGACAAGTTCAGCAAGATGAGCCCTATGAGCCCTGACGCCAATGTGTCCAGGACTTACATAGAGACCATACTCGACCTGCCGTGGCACAAGGCCAGCAAGGTGAACCGCAACATCAACAAGGCCGAGAAGATCCTCAACGAGGACCACTACGGACTTGAGAAGGTGAAGGAGAGGATACTCGAGTGTCTCGCCGTGCAGCACCTTACAAAGAACAACAAGGGGCCTATCATCTGTCTCGTTGGTCCTCCGGGAGTCGGCAAGACCTCGATAGCAAGGTCTATTGCCCGCGCTACAAACAGGGAATTCGTAAGGATGTCTCTGGGCGGAGTAAGAGACGAGGCTGAGATCAGGGGACACAGGCGCACCTACATCGGCGCCATTCCGGGCAGAGTCATCAACGGCATAACGGAGTGCGGCACAAACAATCCGCTCTTCCTCTTTGACGAGGTCGACAAGATCGGAAGCGACTTCAGGGGGGACCCGGCTTCGGCTCTCCTTGAGGTGCTGGATCCGGAGCAGAACAACACTTTCACAGATCACTATCTTGAGATACCGTTCGATCTCTCGGACGTAATGTTCATCACGACAGCAAACACCACGTCTACGATACCTGCGCCTCTGCTCGACAGGATGGAAGTCATCGAACTTACCAGCTACACAGAAGAGGAGAAGGTACACATCGCGACAGGCTATCTGGTGCCTAAGAAGATGAAGGAGAACGGCCTTAAAAAGACGCAGTTTTCCATCACTTCCGCCGCGATAAGGGACATCATCGAGTACTACACCCGTGAAGCGGGAGTCAGGAACCTCGAAAGAGAGATAGGCAACGCCTGCCGCAAGGCCGCGCGTAATATCGTCAGCGGAAAGCAGAAGAAAAACAACGTCACGCCTAGGAACCTTAAGTCGTATATCGGTAAGAGGGTGTTCATAGACGACATCGGCTCTCTTGAGCCTGAGGTCGGCGTAACTACCGGCATGGCATGGACCACAGTAGGCGGAGTCACGCTCACCATAGAGACGGTCAAGATGCCGGGCACAGGCAAGCTGATACTCACGGGCCAGATGGGCGATGTAATGAGAGAGTCCGCGACTACCGCGCTCGGATACATCAAGTCGATATCCGGCAAGTACAAGATCGGAAAGGACATCTTCAAGGATTACGACATCCAGATCCACATCCCTGAAGGCGCTACACCTAAGGACGGACCGTCCGCAGGCATCACGATGTGCAGCGCGCTGTTCTCACTGCTGACCGACCGCAAGGCAGACAAGACGGTCGCCATGACGGGTGAGATCACCCTGAGGGGCAAGGTTCTGAGGATAGGCGGTCTCAAGGAGAAGTCGCTCGCCGCATACAGACAGGGCATAAGAAAGATCATCATCCCGAAGGAGAACGAGCCTGATCTCGAAGAGATACCGGCATCGGTCAGAAAGGAGATCGAATTCATACCGGTCTCCGACTTCGAAGAGGTGATACCGGTAGTCATACAATGATCATCAACAAAGCAGAACTCGAAGCCGTCGCCGTAAAGGCGTCGCAATATCCGCCGGAAGACCTGCCTGAGATAGCTTTCGCGGGAAGATCCAACGTCGGCAAGTCATCGCTGCTGAACCTCATCACCGGAAGAAAGAGCCTGGCAAGGGTCTCGGGAAGCCCGGGCAAGACCAGGACCATAAACTTCTACAGGTGCAATGATGAGTTCAGGATAGTTGACCTGCCCGGATACGGATTCGCGAAGGTCAGCAGAGCCGAGAGCGAGAAGTGGGGAGCCATGATCGAGGGCTATCTCGAGAACAGGCGAACCTTGCGCAAGGTGGTGCAGCTTGTGGACATAAGGCACAAGCCGAGCGCTCAGGACGTTCAGATGTATGAGTATCTGAAGTACTACGGTCTGGACGGAATAGTCGTGGCCACCAAGGCCGACAAGGTGAGCGGCAATCAGAGAGCTGCCTGCATAAAGGAAATAAGACAAACGCTGGGAATGGGAAAAGAGGACACGGTCGTTCCGGTATCCGCGCTTAAGAGGACCGGCTACGACAAGCTGCTCGAAGTTATTGAAACACTGATTTAGACAAGGAGGAGACATGTCTGAAAAGATCGGCAAGATCCTGTATACGCAGGAGGACATTTTAAAAAGAGCTAAGGAGATCGCGGACGAGATAAACCGTGACTATGACGGAGAAGAGGTGATATTGCTGTGCACACTCAAGGGCTCCCTGCTTTGGATAGCTGATGTCATGAAGAACCTTACAGTGAACACTAAACTCGACTTCATATCCGCCAGCAGCTACGGCGCGTCCAAGACCAGCTCCGGTGTCGTAAAGATCAAATTCGATCCTGAGATCAACATGTACAACGCCAATATCCTCGTCGTAGAGGACATCGTTGACACGGGCAATACGCTCAAGTATGTGCTGGCAAAGCTGCAGGAGAGAGGACCAAAGTCCATAAAGGTCTGCACAATGCTCAACAAGGAGTCTCGCAGGACAGCGGATCTCCACGCTGATTATGTCGGATTCGAGATCGATGATCTCTTTGTTATCGGCTACGGACTGGACTTTGACCAGAAATACAGAAATCTGCCTTATATCTCATACCTTGAAGAGGACGACGTTGAATCACTATAAGATCACTAAAGCATTCACCAAGGATGACATGAGGGCGCTCATAGAGTCAGGCCTCAAAATGGACATCCACATGCATACGGTCTTCTCCGACGGCGCGCTGACGCCGGAGGAGGTGATTGACATGCGCTATTCCGAAGGGTATAAGCTCATTGCCATTACCGATCATGACGGGATCGAAGGGTCGGTGCGCGGACAGAAGCATGCCGAGGAACTTGGCCTGAACTACATATCCGGCATCGAGTTCGACTCCGAAGATGATTTCGGCAAAGATCTGCATATGCTGGGCTATGGTTTCGATCCTGAGAATCCCATCCTTAAGGAAGCTCTGCGGCGCATCATTGCTGAGAGGGCGAACCGAAATGACAGGTTTATGAGAGCTCTTAACGAGAGAGGATATGGCATTACCGAGGAAGAGATCTGGGCGGTCAACGAGGGTCGATTTGTCGGGAAGCCGACTTTTGCTACAGTGCTTAGAAACAAAGGTGTAGTAAAGAGCAAGGATGATGCGTTCAACACCATCTTCAGGGAAGAGGAGATCCGCAGTATCAGAAAAAAGACTCTCCACACCAGGGAAGTTGTCGACATAATACACGCAGCCGGAGGTCTGGCAGTGCTGGCTCATCCGATGGAACAGAGACGCATGGACGAAAGCTTTGAGGAATTCAGGCCGAGACTGTACTGGATACTTGACAGGATAGTTTCCTACGGGATAGATGGCCTCGAATGCCACCATCCGTCCGCGGACAAGGATCAGCAGAAACTGCTGGTCGAATACGCGAAAGAGCACGGGCTGATGATCACACGGGGATCGGACTTCCATACGCTGTATGACAAAAGAAACTTCAAAAGATATCACAGACCATAAAGAAAGGGGCGCGGAAAGCGTCCTTTTTTCTTGTCCCGGCTGCACGGGATCCTGCAAAAAATGACCTTTTTCCGACAGTGAAAGACCTCCTCACAAAACCTTCAAAAATGGCCCCGCCCATGCCTCTACAATGTGCGCAGTAACGGTACACGAAAGGAGGCATGACATGACAGACAGAAAAGACCGGGTACCAAAGCAGGTATACTTCCAGTGCATATGGATCGTGAAAGACATAGAAAGGCTCAAGAGGCTGGAGGCCATTGGGAATTATTCACAGGAAGGCAACGAGATGGTCTTCTTCGTGGATGAAGAGGATGTGATAAGGGATGCCGCGGTGCTCAAGCAGGCAGCGTGGAAGCTGGAATGCATCAGGAAGGCGATAACAAAACTGCCTAAGGAATACCGGCAGGCGACTATCGACAGCATAGTTTTCAATGTTCCGTACGGCGACGTCGCGCATGAGAATACATGGCGCAAATGGAGACAGGTTTTTATCAGGGAACTGGCTAAAAATCTGCTGCTGATATAAGCTTTTATGTGTTAAAATGAAAGCAGGATAATATTGTTATTGTAAAGGTGAAATATGGTATTCGAAGAGAAGACTCTGAAGAGCGAAATAGTGTATGAAGGTCCTGTTTTCAAGGTAAGAAAACACCTTGTTGAGACCAGGGGCGGAGCATCCGTCAGGGACATCGTAGAGCATAACGGCGGCGGCATAATGATAGGGCTCACCGATGAGGGCAAGGTGCTCATGGTGAGGCAGTACAGGAAGGCATTCGAGGAAGCTCTTCTGGAACTGCCAGCCGGAAAGACCGATCCGGGCGAGGACCGGGAAGTGACCGCTGCAAGAGAGTTCCACGAGGAGACGGGGTACATCCCATCTTCCGTGAAGCATCTGCTCACGTTTTATCCTACATGCGGGTATTCTGCCGAGAAACTGGACATTTTCATCTGCAGAGATCTGACTCCGGGAGAGACACACTGGGACGACACCGAGAGCCTGGATGTGCTTGAATTCGATGTTGAAGAGCTGATCGGGATGATCATGCGTAATGAGATAAAGGACGCAAAGACAATAATCGGCCTGCTGTACGCGAGGCAGGCGGGAGAACTGTAGAGGTGCGAGATGAGAGATTTCATTGATTACATGAAGAACGAAAAGCGCAAAGCGGAGAATACGCTTATTGCTTACGAGAGAGACCTGACCGCGTTCGAGAAGTATCTGAAAGGCCGCGGCGCCAAGGGGCTTGAGGACTGCACGGACAACGACGCGATAGCGTATGTACTGCAGCTCAGCAACGAGAACAAGTCCAAGCCGACCATAAACAGAAAGGTCTCCGCGCTCAGGACTTACTACGAATACCTCATCGGCAAGGGCGTGATGAGCAGCAATCCGTTCACCAAGATCAAGGCTGTCAAGAGCGACAAGAGACAGATAAACTATCTTACTCAGGATGAAGCCGCGAGACTCATGGATCTGCCTATGGATGATGTAAAGGGTCTCAGGGACAAGGCTCTGCTGGAGTTCATGTACGGAACGGGAGCAAGGGTAACTGAAGTCGTAAGGCTGAGATTCAGCGACGTGAACCTGAGGATGAACTTCGTTACTCTCAGAGACGTCAATGACGAAAGCAGGATCGTTCCTTTGGGAAGCTACGCGTCGGCCGCGATGGCTGATTACATCAACAATTCTTACGATAATATAAAGGGCAGATCTCACAACGATGATGATTTTGTGTTCATCAACTTCAGGGGAGATCCGCTCACAAGGCAGGGCATATGGAAGATCCTCAAGGACTACGGTCAGATGCTCGGCATCGAATCGCGCATGACACCGCAGATCTTAAGGGATAGCTTTGCGGTGCATATCCTTCAGAACGGAGGAGACCTCAAGACTCTGCAGGAGCTTATGGGATTTGAAGACATGACGGTCGGTATCGCATATCTGGCGGTGATCGATATCCGTGTCAGAGAAGTATTCAGAAGCTGCCATCCGAGAGCATAGACATATAAGCGGCCTAAATGTTATCGTCAGGCACGCTCTCGCTAAGATTCGAACGCAGCGGTACTAAGCTCTGACTTCGCTGACGCTTGTCAATCGCTAAGTGCCGGCGTTCTCGACTTACCTGCCGACAGTATTTAGGCCGCTTTTTTATCAAAAAATGCTTGAAATCCAGTAATCGGTATAGTATTCTATATGGGCTGTCGGTTTCCGGCAGCCCACAGTTATTACGGGCGGTCCTCTGGGGACGGCATTCGGCCGGAGGCTCCAAGAACGTCTTGAGAGGAAGGAGAGAATAACGTGAATATTTTAGATCAGGTCACAATGGATTACAGAAGGGAAGATATCCCTGAATTCAAAGTCGGCGACACACTCAGAGTACACGTAAAGATCATCGAGGGCCAGAGAGAAAGGATCCAGGTCTTCGAAGGCTATGTGCTTAAGAGACAGCACGGCGGCGTAAATGAGACTTTCACAGTAAGAAAGCTGTCAAACGGAATCGGCGTAGAGAAGACATTCCCGCTGCACTCGCCAAAGATCGAGAAGATCGAGGTAGTCAGAAGAGGCAGAGTCAGAAGAGCTAAGCTCAACTACATGCGTCAGAGAACCGGTAA
>JBGUME010000096.1:0-6176 GCA_045116695.1 Anaerovoracaceae bacterium
CGTCAGAAGTCTGAAAGAATTGGATGACAAGGAAGCATGGGCAATCCATATGAAAAGAATAAATCGCAAGACCTTAGTGGTCTGTAAGGATTGCCACAAAGTAATGCATAGCTCGAATGAATAATAGACGGAGAGCCGTATACAGTGAAAGTTGTAAGTGCGGTTCGGGGGCGAGTGCTCGGAAACCTGTCACAGTGATGCGAAAAGGCGCTGAGCACTTAGCCTACTCAATTCGATCTCATTCAAGGATGGCAAGCGCTATCACGACTGCAAGGATACTTACAAACTGATGCGTGAGACATCCGACAGGCTCTGCAGGGAACACGGCCTGTCGATAGTCGAGGAGCCGAAAGGCAAGGGTGTGCGTCAGTACCTATACAACATGGAGAAGGCGGGCATGCCGACGAGATATAATGTTGCGCGTCAGGCTATCGATGAGTCTATAGCGCTCAGTCTCAACCTTGAGGAATTCAAGTCAGAGCTAAGGAAGCGCGGCTATATCTACAGGCTCGATCCGAACCGCAAGTACTGGACCGTGACTCCGCCGGGGTGGAAGAAGTCGATTAGGACTCATAACCTCGGTGATGCATATACGCGTGAGAGCATCGAGCGCCGCATATATGAGAATGATCCGTCAGTTAGGACTGAGCGTCTCCGGCAGCAGTACCGTATACCGAATCAGTATAATCTCAGACGCCGCATCGACCGCATCATGGGGCGCAGCGGATTGGAGAAGCTTTACCTGAGATACTGCTATGAGCTTGGATATCTACCGAAGTGCAAGCAGAATCCGACAAAGCTGCACATAGTCCTAAAGGAGGACCTTCTGAAGTGCGATCAGTATTCAGAGCAGGCGAAGCTTCTGGCGAAGTACCATGTTAGCACCGAGGATGATCTGTTTCAGACAGTAGCTGACATAAAGGACAGGATGGCAGAACTTGGCAGCGAACGTGATGAGTTGAGGCGTATCACTAAACGGGTGCTGCCTGAAGACGAAAAAGACAGAGCAAGGGAAGATATCAAGGTACTCACTGCAGAAATCCGGCAGCTCCGTCACGAACTTAAGGTGTGTGATGAAATCAGGGAGCGCTCGACACATGTCGAGGAGAATCTCAGGATAGTCGATGCAGACAGGAGAAAGGAAAGAGAACGATAGGAAAGTAGGTGATTGAATGAATCCAGGAGGAGATGCAGCTGAACAGGTCGTGAGACTGTCACTTGAGGGAGTGGAGGTCGCGGCCAGGATATCAGGCAATGGCGCGAAGAACATCGCGCTTCTTTTGTATGCAACTCTCAAACAGGAGCAGAAGACAAAAGGCAAGGCGAGACTGACGAACATGCTAAAGTCCGGCAAGGAACTCAAGGTATACACCATCATGCAGAAGGATCTTGCGAAGTTCTCGCAGGAGGCTAAACGCTATGGTGTTCTCTACTGCGTACTGAAGGACAGGAAGAATACTGATCCGAATGCAGCGGTCGACATCATAGCAAGAGCTGAGGATGCCAGCAAGATCCAGAGGATCACGGAGCGCTTCAGACTGGCGACAGTGGATCGTGCCGACGTGTCTCTGAGCATCCAGAAGGAGAGGGACGAGATGTTCCCGAAGGAAAAGTCAGTGAAGGCTGAGCTGGAAGGAGGGCAGCCTGATCCGGAAAGGTCACTCCCGCCGATAGATGATGCTGAACGTTCAGCCGGGAGGCGCATCATGGGAGAACCAAAGAAGGAGGAGCAGGAGATAAACCCCTCTTTGGCAAAGACAGACCGAGACCATCTGTCCGAGCCAAACTCAACGCGGGAAGACCGCTCAAGTGGTTACCGTGGGAAAACTGAAAGACCATCCGTCAGGGAGAAGCTGGAAGCATACAAAGCGGAGATAGCACTGACGAAGAGAGAGAAAGCAAAGGAACTGGTCTCGAAAGGTATTGATGCAGCTAAGGATGCTGCACGTGCGGTGCCGATCCCTAAGGTGCCGGGAAAGGAAAGGTAATTTATGGCAGACAAAAATGACATGAACAGCATGGCTCCGGAGGAATACTCGGAGCTCAAGAAACAGGAGAAGGCTGAGGTCTTTGAACTCCTGTCCGATGCAACACAGAAGCTGCTCTCGCCGGGCAGGATGAAGGAGTATGCCGACAAGCAGGCACAGCTCTTCAAGCATTCGGTGTCCAACGTGCTTCTCATCATGGAGCAGGATCCGGAGGCAACATGGGTGCGCAGCTATGATGACTGGAAAGCGGATGGCGTTACCGTAATGAAGGGCGAGACCGGAATCAAGACTCTTGGCTCCTACAGATTCCAGAAGGAAGACGGGACCATGGGCATGGGCTCGAAAGTCGTTAAGATGTTCGATGTGAAGCAGACCGTTATCAAGGACTTCGACATCGAAAGCCCGAGCTACAGAAAAGTGCCGGATGTGATCACAGGTATATATCCTGCAAGCGTAGAGGTTAAGGAGCTCCCGAACGGAGAACTCGCAGTATATGATCCCGATGACAGGCTCATCAGGGTAAAGGAAGGTCTTGATCCTGCGACCAAGGTGTTCGTTGTTGCAAGAGAAGCGGCTATGTATCATCTTGTTGACTTCCATGAAACCGGTCGCGAGGAAAACATGGCGGAGGCTGAGCTTGCAGCATATATCCTTACTGAACACTATGGCTTCGAGACACCGGATGTTGACTTCAGCAAACTGACTGAAACATATCCGGGAAAGGAGGAGAAGGTAGTCAGGTCAGAACTTGGACGCATCAAGTTCGCATGCGACAGGATCGATGAGAAGGTACGTGAAGCAATCGAACTCGATCGCGGCAGTAAACTCAGGGAGGATAGAGAAGCGAGGTGATGCCTGTGGGCAGGACGAGGAAGCTGGAGATAGATGAGTATGAGCAGGGGATCCTGATCAACGCTCTCAATCTCCTTCGCAATCAGCAGATCAGAGAGAAACGCCCCACCGATCCGATCGATGATCTTATCATGAAGATCATTGAGCATGGACCGAGGAATCTGATGGTAGCTGAGAAAGGGGCAGCCTACGGGTACACAAGGTAGCCGTAGAGAAGAACTGCTTATCGCAGCAGCCGGAGCAGTGCCTGTTGTGTGGATTGCTCTCCTGATCGCACCATACTGGGACAGGAACATATTCGACTTGTTTACCCGTATGGACGAGATCTTTTCGGAGCCCTGGCATATAGAGTTGACATACAGCAGCCTGAAGGCTGTTTTATTTTGTCTCTTTTTATATGCCATGGGCATCGGGATATGGCAGTCCACACGCCGCAACTACCGGCGGGGCGAGGAACACGGTTCGGCTAAATGGGGCGATGCCGGAGCCGTGAACAGAAAGTATAGACAACGTCCCAACAGCATGAACAAGATACTGACACAGAGCGTGAGGATTGGCTTTGATGCTCACAAACATCGCCGCAACCTCAACATCCTGGTCATCGGCGGCAGCGGTGCAGGTAAGACAAGATTCTTTGTAAAGCCTAATGTGATGCAGGCAAACTGCAGCATGGTGATACTTGACCCGAACGGCGAAACTAATTATAGCCATTTTTTTTTACATATTTTCTAAAGAAAGGAGATACGTAAAATGGCTAAATTTCAAGGTTTCAAGGCTACAGCCTTATATGAAAGGCTTTCCAAAGACGATGAGCTGCAAGGTGAAAGTAATAGTATTCTGAACCAGAAAAAGTATCTGGAGGATTTTGCGAGAAAGAACGGTTTTGATAACATTCGGCACTTCACCGATGACGGATTTACCGGGACAAACTTCAACCGTCCAGCTTTCCAGGAGATGCTCAGAGAGGTCGAAGCAGGAACAATCAGTACCGTGATCGTGAAGGACATGAGCAGATTCGGAAGAAACTACCTTCAGGTCGGATATTATACTGAGATCCTGTTTCCGCAGAAGGATGTCCGTTTCATCGCGATAAATAACAGTATCGACAGTGAGCAGCCTGAAAGCGGAGACTTTGCTCCCTTCCTCAATTTCATGAATGAATGGTATGCGAAGGATACCAGTAAGAAAATACAGTCCGTATTCAATGCCAGAATGAATGAAGGCCTTCGCTGCAGTGGAAGTATTCCGTACGGATATAACAGACTTCCCGATGATAAGCAGACGTTAGTCATTGATCCGGTCGCTTCTGAAGTGGTCAGACACATCTTTGAACTTGCTGCTGAAGGAAAAGGACCGACGGCGATAGCATCAGCACTCGAGGAAGAGAAAACCCTGATCCCGTCTGCTTATACTGCGAAATACCATCCTGAGCAGTCAAATAAGAAAGCGAAGGAGGACAGCTGTAACTGGAGCTGCACCACTGTTTCCGAGATACTCCGCAGAAAGGAATACCTTGGGCATACAGTCCTTAAGAAGTCGTTTAAACCAAGCTTCAAGATGGACCGAAGGAGTGTGGATCCTGAGGACTGGCTCGTATTTGAGAACACGCATGAGCCGATCATAGATCAGGAACTATGGGATAAAGCACAGAAGAGCCTGGATAAGGGGCGGAAAAGGCAGAGTATGCCATATGGCTACTATACCAATTCCCACCGACTGTGCGGATATCTCTTCTGCGCTGACTGCGGCCACCGTATGTCTATCAATCATCATAAACGCAAAGACGGATCAGATGTATTCTCGTTCAGATGCGGTAATTACTCAAACAATGGGAAAAACTGCACGGCACATTATATAGCAGCAAATACGATAGAGAAGTTGCTCCTGCAAGCGATCCAGAGATTATCCAGAAGAGTGATAAAGGACGAGAATGCTTTTGCAGCCAGTCTTAAGGAAGCTTATGAACAGGAACTGAAAAAGCGCCCGGTCGCAAACCGATCTAAGCTCAAAGAGTCGGAGAAACGTTTCGATGAACTCGACAGGCTGATCAGGTCATTATACGAGAATTATTCCAGGGGAGTACTGCCGGAGCGGCAATACCTGTCTATGATGAAGAGCTACGCTGAGGAACAGGATGCGTTGGAGAAGCAGATAGCGGAATTAAAGGCTGAAGCGGTCGAATCTGATCCTCCGGCATTCAAGGGGGATCGATTCATCGAGATAGTTAAGAAGTACAAGAATCCTACAGAGCTTACCGATGAGATGCTTCGTGAACTGGTCGATAAGGTCCTCGTTCATGAGAAGGTCAAGGAAGAGGATAAAACAAGCCAGAGAATAGAGATCATCTTCAATTTTGTCGGACCTGTTGATCTTACGCCTTTGCCTGAAGAAGTGCAGGAGGCAGAGAAGAAGATAGTACAAGAGGCTAAGCAAAAGGCAGTAAAAAAAGAGAAGAAGAAAAAGGCAAAGAAAGCAAAAGAAAAGAAGAAACGCGATAACAAACGGAAGGCAGCTATGGAGAAGCGCCTTGCTGAAAACGACGGGCATCTGTATCCTCAGAAAATATGTCCTCAGTGCGGGAAGGCTTTCTGGCCTAATACAGCGCGGCAGATCTACTGTAATAAGCAGTGTACCAAGGATCATTATTCAGATGTGCTGCACGAAAGGCGCAGAGAAGAAAAAGGTGATCACACATTCAGACAGAAGAATTGCGTGATTTGCGGAAAACCTTTCTGGCCTGTCAACGGACAGCAGGAAGTCTGCTCTGAGGAGTGCAAAGATATCCGAGATAAGCGGTACAGACGCAAATTATATGACGAAGTCCTTGCTGAAAAGGCAAAGAAAAAATGGGCATTGAAGAAAGAACTGCGTCTGTCAGAGAATGAAGGGCATCCCTATCCTAAGAGGATCTGTGAGTACTGTGGCAAAGAGTACTGGCCGAACAAGCATCATCAGAAATATTGTTGCAAACTCTGTGGCGAGAGAGATTTTACCGCCAAGAATAAGTTGAGGGATAAATCCGCGAAGGAAGGTCATAACTTCTACAAGACCACCTGTGTTGAGTGCGGCAAAGAGTTTTGGCCAGTAGGACCGGCTCAGGTCGTATGTTCTGATGAGTGTCGTAAGGAACGGCAGAAGAAACTGGCAAAACAACGACGAGCAGCGGATGAGGCGTTGATGAAAGGATTATCTGCAACGAAATGATCCGGGACTTCGTAATGATGCCCCGGATCAAAGAAAGCGAGGTTGCTATGAAAAAGAGATTCAAGTTTGATGATTATGAGATCAGGATCCTGATACTGGCTCTCAATGAGCTGAGGAACCAACTGATTAGGG
>JBGUME010000097.1:0-3260 GCA_045116695.1 Anaerovoracaceae bacterium
GATGCCCTCTTCAACAGCAGCCTTTGTAGCGTTGAGAGCGTCCTCGAGTCTCAGCTTCTTTTCCTTGAGTTCTGTCTCGGAAGCAGCGCCTGCGTTGATCACGGCTACTCCGCCGCTCAGCTTGGCAAGTCTTTCCTGCAGTTTCTCTCTGTCAAAGTCGGATGTCGTCTCTTCGATCGAAGCCTTGATCTGAGCAACTCTTGCAGCCAGCTCTTCCTTGCTGCCGGCTCCGCCTACGATCACTGTGTTGTCTTTGTTGACCTTGACTGTCTCAGCCTGGCCGAGCATGTCCATGGTAGCTTCCTTGAGCTCATAGCCGAGCTCTTCGGAGATGACCACGCCGCCTGTCAGGATGGCGATATCTTCCATCATGGCCTTGCGTCTGTCGCCGAATCCCGGTGCCTTAACTGCTACTACATCGAGAGTTCCTCTCAGCTTGTTGAGGATGAGTGTAGCAAGTGCTTCGCCGTCTACGTCCTCAGCAACGATGAGCAGGCTTCTGCCGGCCTTCATGATGCCCTCGAGGAGAGGAATGATCTCCTGGATGCTGCTGATCTTCTTATCTGTAAGCAGGATGAGCGGCTTGTTCATGACCGCTTCCATCTTCTCATTGTTTGCCATGTAAGGTGAGAGGTATCCTCTGTCGAACTGAAGTCCCTCAACTACATCGAGTGTCGTTCCGAGAGTCTTGGACTCTTCGACTGTGATGACTCCGTCCTTGCCTACCTTTTCCATCGCTTCAGCGATGAGTTCTCCGATCTCAGTGTCGTTTGCCGAAACTGCTGCGACCTGAGCGATGGCTGCTTTGTCGTCTACCGGCTTTGCAGCTTCCTTGAGGTTTTCGACCGCAGCGGCTACTGCCTCAGCGATGCCCTTCTTGAGGATCATCGGATTGGCGCCTGCTGTTACGTTCTTGAATCCTTCTCTTACGATGCACTGAGCCAGAAGTGTGGCTGTTGTTGTGCCATCGCCGGCGACGTCATTTGTCTTTGTAGCGACTTCCTTCACGAGCTGAGCTCCCATGTTCTCTACCTGATCCTCAAGCTCGATCTCTCTTGCGATCGTTACGCCGTCATTTGTGATCAGCGGCGATCCGTATGATCTCTCGATAAGGACGTTGCGGCCCTTAGGTCCGAGAGTGATCTTTACTGTATCTGCGAGTTTGTCTACTCCGGCGAGCAGGCTCCTTCTGGAATCCTCGCCGTAATAAAGTTCTTTAGCCATTATGATTCCTCCTTATATCCGCCCGCCGCTATTTCTCGATAGTAGCGAGGATGTCTTTCTGATTTATGATAGTGTACTCGGTGCCCTTGTACTTGAGATCGCTTCCGCCGTATCTGCTGAAGATAACGATGTCGCCTACCTTGAGCTCCATAGGCTCGTCTTCCGTTCCCGGACCTACTGCCAGTACTTCAGCCTGCTGAGGCTTTTCCTTGGCGCTTCCGCTGAGAAGCAGGCCGGCCTCTGTCTTTTCTTCGGCTTCCATTTTCTTGATCACTACTCTTGCTCCGAGTGGCTTGATTCCGATGCTCATTTTTTGCCTCCTGATTTGTCCTATTTGTTAGCACTCTTATCGTTAGAGTGCCAATTTCCAAAACCTATTGTACTCACGGAAAACGTGAGTGTCAACACTTACAGGTGAAGAAATCAACACATTTATTTACGCGATCTGTCCCTGTAATAATAGAAAAGATATTGCTGCGCGTAGCCCGCGAGATCTCCGTATTTTTCTGCCGCAAACTCCTGCATCCCCTTCGCGTCTTTCATGTCGAAACCGTACATGTCGTTCATGATCTGCTTCACCCATGTGTCTACCGGGAACGCCGCGGTGTCTCTCAGTCCAAACAGCATTATGCAGTTTGCCACTTTAGGACCTATGCCGTAATAGCTTAGCAATTCTTCGCGGCACCCGGGGCAGCCGCATTCGAGAAATTTCCTTGCTGCTGCTATGATGTACGGCCCTCTGTAGCCGAGTCTCATCGCGGCCAGATCTGTCTCATCTGCTGAGGCGAGAGCCTCCGGCTTCGGAAAGGCGTGCCTGTCGCTTCCCTCTATCGGCTCGCCGTATTTGTCGCACAGCGACTCAATATTCTTTCTGATACGCGGGATGTTGTTGTTCTGGGATATGATGAACGAAATGATCATCTCGAACGGATCCTGGTTGAGTATGCGTATGCCCTGCCCATATTCGGTCGCGGGTCTAATGAGCGGCTCCGATTCCGTAAGTCTTCTTTTGATGCTGCCGTAATCGGTATCGAGGTCAAAGTAATGCCTCCAGAACGCCTCGTCTCCGCCGGTAGCCTCCACTGTCAGATCTCTTCCGTCAAAACTTGCCCGCGCCGCAAAAGAGCCCGCGGCTCCGGTATACGTCCCTTCGCCGTCAGGCACCCATCTGAAGCACTGGCCGCACTCGAATATATGAGTGAGATCCAGGTCGCGCATGTCCCTGAAAATGATCTTCTGCATATCAGTGGAGTTTCCTCGAGAGCATCTCCTCTCTGTCTTTTACTATGTCCCTTATCCTTACGTTGACGCTCTCTATGGTGAACGCCGTCATGGTAGCCAGAGCGTCAAACACGTCGCGCTGCAGCTCTATGCACTTGTCTACGGAGGCGGGATCTCTGATAGCCATCACGTCGATAGTGACCGACATGTTGGTCTGTTTTCCGTTGTTCATCCTGTCTACTACCACCAGATGCGTATCGTATTTCTCTGCCGCTATCCTGATGATGTCCCTTATGACCTGCTCACTGATGGAGAAACTGCCAAAGTAGCTGAAGGTAGGCCTTACGACCGTGCGGTCATCGTTGCCTGCCTCTTCATCATTAGAATTTTCCTCCACAGCGTTGCCGCGGGCCTTGTCGATGAACTTCTTTATCGGGTCCATGAAGTATCCGGCAAAGTCACGCCTCAGCTGTCCTACAGGGGCAGGAATGACGTGTTCGCCCTCATCGTTCCTGAAGTGATAGGCTATCTGCCTTTCCTCTTCTGTCGTGACGTCCTCGATATATATGCGTTCCTGCGGGGTCTGAAGTCCCAGCTGCGTGGCGACTATGTCGGTCATCCTGTCGGAAGTGCCGATTATCAGGAGGGCTTCCGGCGCATACCTCTCAAGAGCATCTTTCACCTCTTCGCGGTGATCCTCATAATTGAAGAGCGCCGTCCTCATGGCAGCCGCTTTTGAAGCGCACTTCTTGGCTGATCTGCCGGCAACTATCTGCCCTTTATATATAAGAAGGCCGTCGTCGATTATGGCATCA
>JBGUME010000098.1:0-9935 GCA_045116695.1 Anaerovoracaceae bacterium
GCTTTCGCGAGAGAGCGCAAGGCTTTCCCGGATGGCGACAGACAGAGGATAAAGAATCAGCAGGCAGTGTTTGAGGCGCTTATAAGAAAGGCGACCAGCAGCCGCACCATGATAATGGATTACAACAGAGTGCTCACAAGCCTGCAGAATTACGTCGAGATGAGTTTCAGCTCACGCGAGGTAAGAAGACTGGTCAAGTACCAGCTGGCGAAAGATCCTGACTGGCAGATCCACAAGAATACCATAACGGGCGGCGACGGAACCGAGTACACATACTCGTCCGGCTATGCTTACGTCATGACACAGGATGCCGAAAGCATAGAGAATGCCAAGACTCTCATCAACGCCATGCTGAACGGACAGTTGCTGCAGGAAGATGAAGACGGTTATGTCACTGTCGTGCCTGAAGAAGGAGAATAAAAAGACTAAATGATCGACAATCTTACCGGGATACTGATGAGTATAAAGACAACGGATATCATAGATATCGTCGTTGTCGCGTACCTTCTGTACAGACTGCTCGGGTTCATTAAGGAGACCCGCGCGCAGCAGCTGTTCAGAGGAATCCTTTTGATTGTCGCTTTCTTCCTTATCTCCGAGATATTTAATCTGAGCCTCCTGAACTGGCTGTTCACAAGACTTATTACGGTCGGCCTCATCGCGGTGGTAATACTGTTCCAGCCGGAGATCAGAAGAGGTCTTGAACAGATCGGCCGCAGGGGAGTGTTCAGCAGGCAGTTCAGAGACATAGGCAAGGAGGAGATCTACGCTACCGTCCACAGGATTGTAGACGCCGTAGACGATTTCTCCTCGACACATACAGGCGCGCTCATGGCAATTGAACGCGAGACAATGCTTAACGATATCGCGGAGACGGGGGTTATCGTTGACGCTGAGATCTCCGTAAGGCTGCTGGGCAACCTCTTCTACGAGGGATCACCGCTGCACGATGGCGCCGTCATAATCAGGGGAGACAGGGTGTATGCCGCAAGCTGCGTCCTGCCGCTCACTGAAAGACAGAACATAGGCAAGAACCTCGGTACGCGCCACAGAGCTGCGCTCGGACTCAGCGAAGTTTCGGACGCATT
This sequence comes from Anaerovoracaceae bacterium, assembly GCA_045116695.1. Taxonomy (GTDB): domain Bacteria; phylum Bacillota; class Clostridia; order Peptostreptococcales; family Anaerovoracaceae; genus Crickella. Next base: position 1,089 of record JBGUME010000098.1, read on the forward strand.
CATCATAGTGGTCTCCGAGGAGACAGGAGCCATATCGGTCGCTCAGAACGGCGAGTTCAGAAGGTTCCTTGACCTCAAGACTCTCGAGAAGATGCTGCTTGACATATACATTCCTGCCGGTGAGGACAGAGATCTGCTTTCCAGGCTCAGATTCCTGAAGGGAGGCAATGAGGATGAGTGACAAAGGCCGCAAGATAATCAATATCATATTGGCGCTGCTTGTATCGATGGCTGCGTGGGTCTTTGTCGTGTATAACTACGATCCGATGACCAAGGAGAAGTACTCCGGGATCCCTATCACATACACGGGGCTTGAGACTCTCGCCAACAGAGGCTACGCGGTAGCCGAGACCAACCATGAAAGAGTAGATGTGACACTCGAGCAGAAGAGGATAGATACAGGAAACATCGGTTCTGAGGACATTTCAGTCACGGCGGACGTAAGCCAGCTTTCAAGCGGCCAGAACACCGTAGCGCTCCACGTAGAGGGGCCGGAAGACACTTCAGTGAGCGATGTATCCCTCAAGACCGTCACCATAGATATAGAGAGTTCCGACAGTGAGGACATGGAGATCTCAGTCGAATATCCGGACGCGTCTGCCGATGATGACGCCGAGCCTATCGTAGAAGATCTGTCGGAGACGGAGGCTACTGTCATCGCCACATCTGACAGGCTTGCAAGAGTCGACAGAGTGGCGGCCGTGATAGATCCGAACGATCTGAACGACAAGCTCAAACCGCTGACGGTCGATCTCGCGGCGCTTGACGCCGAAGGCAACAGAGTGCTCAACGTCGTAGTTTATCCTCAGAGCGTTTCATTCAAGGCCGCTGCCGGTTATGTAAGAGAAGTGCGCCTGGTGGTGCCGGTAAAGGATGATTCCGACGACAATTATGAGAGAACATACACGGTTCAGGATACGATAGTGATAAAGGGCAGCAAGGGTCTTGTCAACAAGACCGGAAGCATAACCGCGGATGAGATCGATATCAGCCAGTACTATGAGGATGCCGAAATACCGCTCACATTTGAGCTGCCTGACGGGATATATCTGGAGGAAGGCTATGAAGCTCCGGTACTGAAACTGAAAGTCAAGGAAAAAGCCACGGAGGAGGAAACCGGGGACAACCAGACAGGATAGAAATCTGAATATCAATAATTCGAAAGCAGGGGATCTACCCCTGCTTTTTTTCCAGCAATGATGAAGGCTCGCAGCCAAGAGCGGCGGAGATAGCGATGATATACTCAGCCCGCGCCCTGTTTATGTCTTTCTGACGCTGCTCGTACTGTTGTATGGTCCTGAGCGGCACGCCGCTGGCTTTCGCGAGCTGTGACTGGCTCAGGCCGTTTTTCATACGCATGGCCTTTAGGGCTGTGCCGGATGAACCGGCAGCCCGGCTGACGGCTGATACGATCTCCGGTACTGCCCCAAGCGCATAGCTCCTGCCGAATTCCTTTATCTTTCCGGTCCTTTCCTCCGCGTTTATATCAAGAGGAAGACTGTCAAGAAATTCGATACGCTTCCTGCTGTAATCGGAAATGAATCCTGCCATGGAGAACGACTTCGTGATGCGGCTGAAAGGAAGCCCCGACTCCCATTGCGCGCGTGCCAGAGCATATCCGCACCAGTACTCCGGACTGAGACTAGCGGTGTGCCTTGGCATGACACGCTCATATGCCAGGCCGCTCCGGTCCAGTGTTTCGTACGCGAGCTCTATGCCTGACATACCGGCTGTGACGCTGACATCTCCCTGCTCAAAGAGAGAGGCGAGGCCGCAGGATACAAACAGGTCCATTATCGATGCAGGATCCTGGCGCAGGCTGTGTACCGCGAAGTCCAGCATGCGGCCCAGCGTTCCGGAGGCTCTTTCAAGAAGGATCTCATCATAGGCGCAGGTCATACGGACGCACCTCCTGTTCGATAAGATCGGTGATGAAAAGACCATCTGCTGTTTTTCTCATGCTTTTGATCGCCCTGAGCTCACGGCTTCTCCTAGCAGGGAAGGACTCCTCCGCTGAAGCATGGCTGTAGCCCGCAAAACTTACGCGGTCGAATGCGCGGTTGCTTTTCAGCACGAACTGCCTGTTGGAATCTCCGGACAGAGAATCGCGGAGGTCCTGATACGAAAGATCGCCGTCAAGGAAGTCCTGCGCAAACATGAATAGCCTGTTGTCGGCCCTGTATCCGATGATGCAGTCGCAGCCCTGATAGTCGACGGAAAACCATTTGTTAATGTACTCTCTGGCCCTGTGTGCCGTATCTGAAGACAGATCGAATTCGCGGAAGGTCAGAAGCAGGCTGAGCCAGTGCAGAGGGTTGTACTGGGGACCGCAGAGATTGATGGTCATGAGTCTGTCCATATCGATAGTATAGGCGGAGACAAAACCGTTTCTATTCCTGGCTACGGCCCATTCAGCAGCGTGCCGGGAATAAGCGGTGCAATAAAAACCGAGCCCGAAATCATTGAAAGGACGGCCTGCGCCAAACACCGGTGTACGCACTATATGGTCTGATCCGTGGTATATCTTTCTCTCCATGAACCCCTCTTTCTTATCCTTTGTTTAGAGTATACTCCCACAGGAGTATGATTTCAAACAAATTGGGCGCAGCGCATTTACCGCCATGCTGACGGATGCTATAATTCCCAAGGTTAGTATTAAAAAGCATTGGCAGACACAATATATGCCAATAACTGAAAGGAGAAAACATGAGAGTAGTAATTCAGGACGATTATGATAAGATGTGTAAATGGGCAGCTGATTACATCGCTGATAAGATCAATTCGCATAAAGAAGACAGACCGTTCGTGCTTGGACTGCCTACGGGATCCTCGCCGATCGGTGTATATAAGAACCTTATAGCAAAGAACAAGGCCGGAGAGCTTTCATTCAAGAATGTCGTTACATTCAACATGGACGAGTATCTCGGCCTTCCTCATGAGCATGACCAGAGCTACTGGTATTTCATGCATGATAATTTCTTCGACCACCTTGTGGACATGGACCCTGCGAACATCAACATCCTTAACGGCATGACAGATGATCCGGAAGGCGAATGCGCAAGATACGAAGAGAAGATCGCGAGCTACGGCGGCATCGATCTCTTCATGGGCGGCATCGGAGTTGACGGACATCTGGCCTTCAACGAGCCGTTTACTTCGCTCACATCCCGCACGGGACTCAGAGACCTCACGACAGACACACGCATCGTGAACTCGAGATTCTTCGGAAATGATCCTGAAGCTGTTCCTGCCCAGGCTCTGTCCGTAGGCATCGGAACTGTAACAGACGCGAAGGAAGTCCTTGTACTGATCAGCGGCCATAACAAGGCAAGAGCCATGGCGGCGGTAGTAGAGGGCGGAGTCAGCCAGAAGTGGACATGCAGCGCTCTTCAGATGCACAACGGTGCTATCATCGCATGTGATGAAGAGGCCTGCGGCGAACTCACAGTAGATACATATAAGTACTTCCTCGATATCGAGAAAAAGGAGAGGCTGTAATGGGTAAATACTTCGGAACAGACGGCTTCCGCGGCGAAGCCAACAAGACACTGACATTCGACCACGCGATCAAGATCGGACGTTACCTTGGCTGGTATTACGGCAAGAGACTCGACCGCAAGGCAAAAGTCGTTATCGGAAAGGACACGAGAAGATCCAGCTACATGTTTGAGTACGCGCTGTGCACGGGACTCATGGCATCAGGCGCGGACGCCTACATCATGCACGTAACGACTACACCTTCGGTATCGTATATAGCAAGAGTCGATGACTTCGACTGCGGCATCATGATCTCAGCTTCCCACAATCCGTACTATGACAACGGCATCAAGATCGTCAACAACAATGGAGAGAAGATGGATGAGGAGACGCTTCTGAAGATCGAGCAGTATATCGACGGAGAGATGGAAGTCCCTATGGCTGAGCGTGAAGAGATAGGCCGTACGGTAGATTATATCTCCGGACGTAACCGCTACATCGGATACCTTATCTCGATGTCGAAATTCAGTTTTAAGGATGTCAAGGTAGGACTCGACGTGGCTAACGGAGCCGCATGGCAGATTGCAAAGGGCGTATTCGACGCGCTTGGCGCAAAGACATATGTCATGAACGATGAGCCGGATGGCTATAACATCAATACCAACTGCGGCTCTACCCATATAGAGCATTTGCAGAAGTTCGTCGTGGACAACGGGCTCGATGTTGGATTCGCATACGACGGTGATGCTGACAGATGTCTCTGCGTAGATGAGAAGGGCAATGTCGTAACGGGCGACCACATCCTCTACATCTATGGCCACTACATGAAGGAAAGAGGAAAGCTCCTCAACAATAAAGTGGTCACTACGGTAATGTCCAACTTCGGACTTTACAAGGCGCTGGATAAGGTCGGCATCGAGTACGAGCAGACCAAGGTGGGCGACAAATACGTTTATGAAAACATGGTCCAGAACGGCCACCGCATCGGCGGCGAGCAAAGCGGACACATCATCTTCACCAAGTACGCCACGACAGGCGACGGCATCCTGACATCCCTCAAGCTGATGGAGGTCATGCTGGCCAAAAAGAAGAAGATGAGCGAACTGGCTGCGCCGGTAGTATTCTATCCTCAGGTGCTCAAGAATGTGAGAGTCAAGAGCAAAGAAGCCTGCATGAACGATCCTGACGTGCTTGCGGCTGACGCTGCGGCAAAGAAGGCGCTTGGCGACAAGGGCCGCACGCTGCTGAGAGAGTCCGGCACAGAGCCTGTGGTAAGAGTCATGGCAGAGGCTCCGTCCGAGGAAGAGTGCGAGAAGTACGTCGATCAGATCATCGACGCGATCCGCGCAAAGGGACATCTGGTAGACTAGGAGGCGCATATGTATACGATCAAAGATTTATATGACCTCGATCATACGCTTGCGAAGGACTATCTTTCGCAGTTCACATACCCTTGGGAGGCGCTGAAGGGCATCAAGGAGTTTATCCTGCAGCTGGGACCTTCTCTCGATCCCGAGGAGTATGAGAAGGTAAGTGAGAACGTGTGGGTCCACAAGACGGCAAAGGTATATCCGAGCGCGTATCTCGGAGCGCCTTGCATCATCGGACCGAACACGGAAGTAAGACACTGCGCCTTTGTCAGAGGCTCTGCTCTCGTCGGAGCTGACTGCGTGGTAGGCAACTCGGTAGAACTTAAGAACGTGATCCTCTTTGATCACGTGCAGACGCCGCATTACAATTATGTAGGCGACTCCATACTCGGCTACTACAGCCATATGGGAGCGGGATCCATCACATCCAATGTCAAGGCAGACAAAAAACTCGTCATAGTCAAGAACGGTACCGAGAGGATAGAGACGGGGATCAAGAAGTTCGGAGCTATGCTGGGCGACCACGTAGAGGTAGGCTGCAATGCCGTGCTTAATCCGGGAACGGTCATCGGCCGCAACTCCAACGTCTATCCGACATCATGCGTAAGAGGAGTCATTCCTGAAAACAGCATCTGGAAAAACAGCGGAGAGATTGCCGACAAGCACGAATAATGGTAGAATTGTCCCGTTCCCAAAGGGGGGACGGGACATTAGATTTTTTGGGAAAAGAACGGAGATCAGAAATGAGTGAAAGAAGAGTTGGAACAGTTTCGCGCGGCATAAGATGCCCGATTTTCCGCGAGGGCGATGATCTCGCATCGGCGGTAGTAGACAGTGTTCTTGAAGCAGCGGCTTCAGATGACGGATTCGATGTCAGAGACAGGGACATCGTCTGCATCACAGAGTCTGTCGTTGCAAGATGCCAGGGCAATTACGCGAGCGTAGATGATATAGCGGCTGACGTCAAGGCCAAGCTCGGAGGAGATACAGTAGGCGTCATCTGGCCTATCCTTTCGAGAAACAGATTCGCCATCTGCCTTAGAGGCATATCCAAAGGAGCCAAGAAGGTAGTCCTGATGCTCAGCTATCCGTCAGATGAGGTGGGCAATGCTCTCCTTACCATGGATCAGATAGACGAGTCGGGAGTGAATCCGTACAGCGACGTGCTGACAGAAGCGAAATACAGAGAACTTTTCGGAGAGAACAGACATCAGTTCACCGGAGTGGATTATGTTTCGTACTATGGCGATATCATCAGAGCTGCCGGAGCGGAGCCTGAGATCATCTTCGCGAATCACGCGGAGGAGATCCTCAACTATACTAAGAATGTGATCAACTGCGATATCCATACACGCGCGCGCACCAAGAGGATACTCAAATCCAAAGGCGGCAATGTGTACGGCATGGATGAGATACTGAACGCGCCTGTCAACGGCAGCGGATACAATGCTCAGTATGGTCTGCTTGGCTCAAACAAGGCGACGGAAGACACAGTCAAGCTCTTCCCTAGAGACGCCCAGCCTCTGGTAGAAGATATCCAGGCAAAGATGAAAGAGAAGACCGGCAAAAATGTAGAGGTAATGGTCTACGGCGACGGAGCCTTCAAGGATCCTGTCGGAAAGATCTGGGAGCTCGCTGACCCAGTCGTATCACCGTTCTATACATCCGGCCTTGAAGGCACGCCAAACGAGCTCAAGCTCAAGTATCTGGCAGACAATGATTATTCCAGCCTCTCAGGAGAAGAGCTCCGCGAGGCCATAAGCAAGGCTATCAAGGACAAGCCGCAGGAAAGCCTTGTCGGCAACATGGTGTCCGAGGGAACTACACCTAGACGCCTGACAGACCTGATCGGATCGCTCTGCGACCTGACATCCGGGTCCGGCGACAAGGGCACGCCGGTAGTCTACATCCAGGGCTACTTCGACAACTACACGACAGGCAAATGAAACTGCTGATAATCAGGCACGGAGAACCGGATTACAAGCACGACTCAATAACAGAGAAAGGGCGCCGCGAAGCGGAGTTCCTTTCGGAGTGGCTCAGCAAGCAGAATAGTGAGAACACTTATTATTACGTGTCTCCATATGGCAGAGCCGGAGAAACTGCAACTGTCGCTCTCAGTAAAACAGGGCGTACAGCCGAGACGCTTCCATGGCTCAGGGAATTCGATGTCATGATAAACAGACCGGATTCTCCGGTTGAACATATTCCGTGGGACTGGCTGCCTCAGGACTGGACAAAGGATGAGAGGCTGTATCAGAAAGATCACTGGGCCGAGAATGAACGCATGGCGGCAGCCGATGTAGGCGGGGAGTACCGTAAAGTAACAGAGCAGTTCGATGAGCTTCTCGCCAAACACGGTTATGTTCGCGAAGGCGGGTATTACTGCGCAGTGAAGCCTAATCATGACACAGTAGTCCTGTTCTGCCATTTCGGACTGGAATGCGTGCTCCTTAGCCATCTCTGGGGAGTGTCGCCTGTTGTGTTCTGGCATGGCGCCTGCGCCCGTACAACGTCAGTTACGACAGTTGTGACTGAGGAGAGAAGGAAGGGTATCGCGTCATTCAGGATGCTCTCATTCGGAGAGACTGCGCACCTTTATGTGCATGATGAAACTCCGTCGTTTGCGGCCAGATTCTGTGAATGCTACGACGACGATACAAGACATGATTGATCAAAACAGGAAAACATCAGCAATATGAACTACAAAGAACTTTGCGAACTAATATATCCGTCACTTGAACATACTCCGGAAGAGTATGAGGCGATGTATCCGCCGAGAGATCTGCCTGAGGGAGCTCTTGTCACAAGGCTCGGACCGAGTCCTACCGGATTCATCCATCTGGGCAACCTTTATGGAGCTTTCGTAGATGAGAGACTGGCCCACCAGAGCGGAGGTGTTTTCTTTCTGAGGATCGAGGACACTGACGACAAGCGCTATGTGGAGAATGCTGTTGAGACTATCATAGGCTCGCTCGATTTCTTCGGGATACGCTTCGATGAGGGAGTGACTGAAAACGGAGACATCGGAAGCTACGGCGACTACACGCAGAGCCACAGAGGAGAGATCTACAGGACCTTTGCGAAAGAGCTCATTTCACAGGGCATGGCTTATCCGTGCTTCCTGAGCGAAGACGAGATCACAGCCATCAGGGAAGAACAGGAAGCTAAGAAGCTCGCGCCGGGGATCTACGCCGGCTGGTCAAAGTACAGAGACTGGGACAAGGATGAGGCTGTCGAGGCTGAAGTCGTCTCGAAGATAAAGGCCGGAGAGCCGTTCGTCATCAGGCTCAGATCAAAAGGCATTCCAAACGCCTCAGCTGAGGAGACTGCAAGGCATACAGTGAACGACGCGATCCGCGGCGAACTCTCGGTGCCTGAAAACTTCCTCGATGTCGTCATAATAAAGCAGACGGGCATCCCGACTTACCACTTTGCGCATGTGGTCGATGACCATCTGATGCGCACCACACACGTGGTAAGGGGAGAGGAGTGGCTGCCTTCACTGCCGATACATGTAGAACTATTTGAGGACCTCGGATGGGAGCTGCCTGTGTATTGCCACACGGCCCAGCTGATGAAGATAGACGAGGACGGCAACAAGAGAAAGCTCTCCAAGCGCCATGATCCTGAACTCTCGCTCGACTTCTACCGCAAAGAGGGTTACCACCCTGCGGCAGTCAGAGAGTATCTGCTCACCATACTGAATTCTAATTATGAGGAGTGGAGGATAGAGAATCCGGATGCTCCTGCAGATGAGTTCAGATTCACGACAGAGAAAATGTCATCGAGCGGCGCGCTCTTTGACCTCGATAAGCTGAATGATGTCAGCAAAAACACTCTGCTGCGCATAGAGGCCCGCGATCTGGCGGAATGGCTCAGGTCATGGTCAGATGAGTTCGCGCCTGAGTACGGCTATGTGTTCAAAGACATGGATCACCTCGCTGAGATCCTCGACCTTGGCAGGCATGACGCCCGCCCGAGAGCAGACCTCGTTTAT
>JBGUME010000099.1:0-6469 GCA_045116695.1 Anaerovoracaceae bacterium
GGCATCGCAGGGCGAGTCCATTGAACAGGCTGCACTGGTACATGGACTTGACGCAGATCAGCTCACAGCGGCTCTGAACGACGCGCTGGCATAAGCGCGAGGCCTGCAAAGAGCGGGCTGCAAACACAGAAGCAAACAAATAGAGCAGAACAGTGGCAGGGCTTTCAGCCTTGTCACTTTTTTTAAAATCGCTTATTATTATAAATGTAAAATCATGCGGAAAATACTGAAAGGGAAAGAGAAAATGTATTACGAGGTAAGCAAGGAAGTATTCGAAAAACTGCCGAATTTCGTGGTCGGCGTAGTGGCTGTCACGGGCATAAACAATAACAAGGAATATCCGGCTATCGAAAAGATGCTTGAGGACAATTCCAATGAGGTCATCAGGTATTTTGAGGAATCCGGCAACAAGGCAAAGAACGACCCGTGCGTAGTTCCTTACAGGGAGGCTTTCCGCGCGCTGGGCATGAATCCGAACAGATATGCCTGCGCGGCTGAGGCTTTGATGGACCGACTCGCAAAAGGCAAAGGTCTGCCTTCGATCAATCCGGCGGTCGACCTCGGCAACGCGGTCTCTCTTAAATACAAGCTGCCGATCGGCGCTCACGACCTTTACACATTCGTGCGTCCGGACGGCACCGGCAGAGGCTGCGAGGATGCGGGCCTCGAGGTAAGACCTGCGACAGCGGAAGATACATTCAGACCGTTTGGCGCGGCAGAAGGCGAGTTCGATAACCCTGAAGTCGGTGAAGTCGTTTACGTATCCGGTCATGAGGTAAGGACACGCCGCTGGACCTGGAGACAGAGCGAAGTCGGCAAGATGACCGAAAAGACCACGGGAGTGCTTTACCCGATCGACGGTTTCTCGGATCTCAATCTGGAAGAAGTGAAGAAGGCTATGAAGGATTTCACCGAACTGGTAGCCAACTACTTCGCTCAGGCAGGACACAGCTGCACGGTCGCTACCGGCATCGTTGACAGGGATAATCCGAGGTTCGAATTCTAGACCGCCGCTTCCTTATATGGCGGCTTTCCGAGGCAAGGAGAGGAAAACAAAATGTACGATAAAGACATAAGAAAAGATGAGGAGATGAAGAGGCGTCTCATCAATATGGCCATAGAGAAGCTTCCGAATTCCTACGCGCCGTATTCGAACTACAACGTCGCGGCCGCCGCGCTCTTTGACTCCGGGAATATCTATACAGGAGTCAACGTTGAGAGCGCATCACTCGGCATGACCATCTGCGCGGAACGCAACGCCATTTTTCACGCCATAGCTGAAGGCGAAAGAAAACTGGTAGCCGTAGCCATAGTCGGCGGCACCAACAGGGAGTGCAACGAGTACTGTGTTCCTTGCGGAGCCTGCAGGCAGGTGATGAGGGATTTCGGCGATAAGGAAGACATGATAGTCCTGTCGGCAAAGACGCCGGACGACTATCTGGAGCACACTCTCGACGAGCTGCTTCCGTACAGCTTCGGCCCGGAGAGCCTCTGATAGGCGGCTGTGATATCAGTCAGATCTTCTCGCGTATGAATCTGATGATGAAGCGGGCCAGCGGGCCACAACTTTTGCGGTCGCGTACGCCTATGCCGAGGGTCCTGTTGACCGGAGGATCGAGCAGACGGTATTCATAATCTCCCGGAAACTGCTCCAGGATGAGGGCCGGCAGCACGGAAACGCCGACTCCCTGCTTCACCATTGAAAGTATGGCAACACAGTCTTTTGAAAAATACTTAGCGGCAGGCATCATGCCTGCCTTTTTGAATACCGCGTACATCGGCTCATCTGATATAGGAATGAAATCGATATCTTCGGATCCCTGACTGCTCATCAAAGCCAGGTCCATGCCGCCGCTTTCTTAATACAAACAATGCGACACATGAATTACTATTTGTGCTAAACTTGGGGACGGAGGCTCAGAATGGAAAAGAAACTCAGTTTAAAACAATTGATGGTAATGGGCGGAGCGCTGTTCTCGATGCATTTCGGTGCAGCTATCATGCTGTTTCCGGTGCAGTGGGGCAAGGAGGCCGGCACCGCGGTGTGGCCGATGTTTTTCGGGGCATTGCTTTCGGTCGTCGTTTTGCCGTATTTCGGATATCTGGCGCTGGTTAAAGGCGACGGGACCTTCCTGCAGCTGGTGAAACGCGTCACGCCTAAGTTCGGTACATTCTTTGCGGCTCTGACGATTTTTGTAATAGGTCCGCTCTACATGGTGCCTCGAATGAGCGCCGCCGCATGGGCGGCCATCCTTCAGATCACGGGTTGGCAGCCGGGAAGCCTGATACCGGTCGTTGTTTTTTCAATAGCATATTATCTGCTCACCTACTGGTTCGTAGTGAACCCGGGCAAGGTGGTAGAAAAGATAGGAAATATACTTTTTCCGATACTGCTGGTAATAGTGACGGCGGTCATAATAAAGAGTATCATTTCTCCTATAGCACCGTGGGCACCGCCTGAGTTCAGTGAGAACCCGGTGCTCTACGGATTCATCGAAGGATACGCGACGGCTGACCTTCAGTGCGCGCTCATCTTCGGAGTCATAGTGGTACACGGCATCAAGGACGCCGGAGTAAAGGGGAAGGAGATCAACCGCAGCCTCGCTCTTATTGGAGTCGTAGGCCTTGGAATGGTGGCCGTATCCGTACTTGGCCACATGATCGCCGGCGCCAATACCGGCGCTACCATCGCCCTGACTCTTTCGGCCCTGTACACCGAGATGGTGTTAAAGCTCTGGGGAAGCGCCGGTGGTATACTCTTCAACATCGCGCTGGTGGCGGCTGCGCTCACAACAGCGATAGGCGCGGTATCCTCGACATCGGAGATCTGGGAAGAGATAATGCTCGGGAAGAACCCTAAGCTCTTCACGTACAGGAACTTCTGCATCGCTTCCTGCATACTGTCCTGCATAGTATCCTTCCTTGACCTGGATACCATGGTTAAAGGTGGTCGGCCCTGTGCTTGACGCCTGCTACCCTCCGGCAATAGTGCTGGCTATCTACTTCTGCGCGGTCAGGAACACCGCGGATCCGCGTGATCTGAAAGCCGGAAAGTGGGCGATGATAAGCGCCTTCGTGATAAGCATCGTTGAGATGCTGGTAAGATACAGCGACATGTTCAGCTTGGGCTGGGATGCTCTGGCAAAGGCTTACTACGCTCTGCCTCTTTCAGGATACAGTCTGGCGTGGCTGCCTGTGAGCATCATTCTTTATGCCGCTGTCCGATGTGCCGCGTCGCTTACGGGAAAGAAACAGGAAGCATAAAAAACGGAGCCGCATTCATGAATGTAAAAATCAGGAACGACATAAGACTGTATATACTGGTGATCATGCTCGGCGCCGTGACCGGAGCAGTCCTTTGGCTGTTTCTGAAGGCGGTCGGGCTGTGTACGGGTTTCCTTTGGGAGTATCTCCCGGAGGCAGCGGGACTCACATGGCTGCCGGTCGTCATTTGCGGCGCCGGGGGTCTGGCGGCGGGTCTTGTCCGCAAAAGATACGGAGATTATCCTGAAGAGCTGAATGTGGTTCTCGGAAAGATAAAAAAAGAAAAGCATTACGGCTACAGCAAAATGCCGGTCATGCTGATATGCGCTCTTCTGCCTCTGATAATCGGAGCGAGCGTAGGGCCTGAGGCGGGACTTACGGGCATTATCGCGGGACTCTGCTATTGGATAGGAGACAATGTCAAGTACGCGAAAGAACATGCCAGGGAGTACTCTGAAATAGGCGCGGCTGTTACGCTTGCCGGTATATTCCATGTTCCGCTATTCGGCATATTCGCCATAGAGGAGAACGCGGCAGGCGAGAAGGGCGATGAGACCCCGGCCATTCCAAAGACTTCAAAACTGCTTATGTATGGTCTGTCTATCGCTTCTTCTATACTTGTTATGAAAGGGCTGGGCAGCGTTTTCGGAAAGGCCGGAGAAGGATTCCCGAGCTTTGAGGCCGCAGAAGCGGCCGGGACCGACCTGGCGCTCATGCTTCTTTACGTACCGGCCGGACTGATACTGTTTCTGGCATTCGTGCTTTCAGAGAAAGTGACAGGCGCGGTATCCGCGAAACTGCCTGCGGTCGTAAAGGAAACACTGTGCGGACTTTGCGTCGGGATCATGGCGTTATCAGTGCCTGAAGTCATGTTTTCAGGTGAGGAACAGCTGGGCATGCTGCCTGCGTCATACAGCTCCTATTTGCCGGCAGCCCTGATGGGGATATGCCTGCTCAAGATCTTTATGACAGCTTTTTGCATAAAGTTCGGGCTTAAGGGCGGACACTTCTTTCCGCTCATATATGCATGCTCATGCATGGGCTTCGGGGTGGCGGCACTCTTCTCGGCAAACGCTGTATTCGCCGCCGCGATAGTCACCGCGGCCGCTCTTGGGGCGCAGCTGAAAAAACCTATCGCCGTATCGATGCTGCTGCTCATCTGCTTCCCGTTCAAACTGATTCTATGGATATTCATCGCGGCCGCTCTTGGGAGCAGGATAAGCGTGATCAAAAAAGATAACGAAAAAAGGAGTTCGTAATGAACTCCTTTTCGATTGGCTTGTTTTGCCTGAGCAGCCATGCTCTTTTGCGCTGATCTTCGATTAACGCTTGCTGAACTGGCTTGCTCTTCTCGCCTTCTTGAGACCAGGCTTTTTACGCTCTTTCATTCTAGGGTCTCTTGTCAGGAAACCAGCTGCCTTCAGTGCAGGTCTGTAAGCTTCCTCATCGACTTCGCAGAGTGCTCTTGCGATGCCGTGTCTGAGAGCTCCGGCCTGACCTGTGAATCCGCCGCCGTTTACTGTGGCGATGACGTCAAAGCTGCCGAGTGTGCCTGTGAGTTCGAGAGGTCTTCTTACTTCGTTCTTGACGATGTCCTTCTCACCAAAGTAAGTGTCGATGTCTCTCTTGTTGATGATGATGTTACCTGCGCCCGGGAGAAGTCTTACTCTGGCTACAGATGACTTTCTCCTGCCTGTTGCCTGATACATAGTCTTTGCCATTGTTTACTCCTCCTTTCTACCAAGTCCATTCTTCCGGCTTCTGAGCAGTATGTGGATGCTCTGGGCCTGCATAAACTTTGAGCTTCTTGAACATCTGGCGTCCGAGCTTGCCTTTTGGCATCATTCCGCGTACTGCGTGAAGGATGATCTCCTCAGGCTTCTTTGCTCTCATCTCTCCGAGTGTAGTCTCTTTGAGTCCGCCCGGATAACCGCTGTGTCTCTTGTAGACCTTATCGGTTTCCTTCTTGCCGCTGACAGCAACCTTCTCTGCATTGATCACGATGACGTAGTCACCTGTGTCGATGTGCGGTGTGTAAGTCGGCTTCTTCTTTCCTCTCAGGATCATTGCTGCCTCGACAGCGAGCTTTCCGAGAGTCTTGCCTTCGGCATCGATAACGTACCACTTGCGGTCGATATCCGATGGCTTAGCGATGTAAGACTTCATGTCATGTCCTTTCTACCTACTGGGATCTGCCTATATACTTTGCGTCCGGTCCGCCGGTACGGCTGTCTTATTGCAGAGCTTCTTCGGTCCGCCTACTCGGAAGGTCTTATCTTCTTTTTCGGCATAACTAGTAATAAATTATTAGTGCTTTGGCTGCCGGCCTTAAGGCCTGCCTCGGCTCGTGCGTCTTCATTCTGAAGCACACGCTCGATTAGTATAAGGTGTCAATGCCTTGAAGTCAAGCGTTTTTCTCTGTAAAATCGAGCCATGAGCAATAAAAATAAAGGGAATCTAATATTGCTGCTGACGGCCATACTCTGGGGCACTGGCTTCATCTCTCAGAAGCTCGGAAACAGGGTGATGCCGCCAATGACTTTCAACGCCGTGCGCCAGCTTATGGCTGCCGTAGTGCTGACGCCTGTCGTTTTGCGCGGCCTGAAAAAGAGCGGCTATCTTTCGCGTGAGAGCAATACATATTCGCAGCTCGGCGACAGAAAGAGAAGGCTTCTGAAGGGCGGGATCCTGTGCGGCTTCTTCATGCTGCTGGGCACAGCGACACAGCAGATAGGCCTGCTGACGGTAAGCGCGGGCAAGTCGGGGTTCATTTCTTCGATATACATAGTATTCACCCCTCTCTTCAGTGTAATAGTCGGCAGCAAGGTCAAAAGACGCACAGTGATCTGCATAGTGATCGCGATGCTGGGTTTTGCTGTGATGAGCCTGAAGGGAGGCATCTCAGGAGCTACTCCGGGCGACTGGCTGACTCTCGCTAGCGCCGCGGGCTTCGCGGCCCAGATAGTGGCGGTCAATTGCTTCGTAGATAAGGACAACGCGGTTCTTTTATCCCAGCTGCAGTTCTTCTTTTGCGGAGCCGCCGGCCTTGTGGTCGCCCTCATAATGGAGGGGCCGGCCTGGGCCGGAGTGCTGGCCGGCATACCTATCCTGCTCTACCAGACATTCATCCCGACGGCCGGCGGCTACACGCTGCAGATAATCGGTCAGAAATATACAGACTCCTCTACGGCCGCGCTCATCATGA
>JBGUME010000100.1:0-3797 GCA_045116695.1 Anaerovoracaceae bacterium
TACCAAGATGCGGCGCGCCCGCAAGGAAGCCGAGGAGACGAAGCCTTATTTTGACCTTTTGAGGAAGGAGATCCGCAGGATGTTCGCCATCGAGGGTGACATCACCAGCAGGTATTATGACTCTTCAGTCGACGAGGCCGTAGCCGGAGGGCGCAACGGTATCCTGATCATTACGGGAGACAAGGGACTCGCAGGCGCATATAACCAGAACGTCCTGAAGGAAGCCCTTGCCCTGATGGAGAGGAGCGATGAGTATAGGCTCTATGTCGTAGGCGATTTCGGATGGAGATTTTTCAGGACGCATGGGGACAAGGTAGTTGAGAGCTTTGCGCACTCGATGAACCAGCCGTCACTGGCGATGGCAAGAGATATCACTAGGGAGCTTCTTGATGAGTTCGACGCAGGTGAATTCGACAGGCTTTATGTCTGCTACACAGAGTTCTCGGGCGGAATGAGCCCGGGCACAGCCATGCACGACAGACTGATCCCGTTCGACAGGGACGACTTTACGCCTGAAGGCGAAGAGACTGATGTGAACGCTTCGACGGTTTTCGAATACGAGCCTGATGTGAAGACGGTACTGGAGAGGATAATGCAGTCGTACCTCGTCGGATATGTATATTCGGCGCTGGTCAACAGCTATTCGTCCGAGCAGAGCGCAAGGATGATGGCCATGGACTCGGCCAATGAAAACGCGAGCGAGCTGCTCGACCATCTCGAACTTGAATACAACCATCTGAGGCAGAACGCCATTACTCAGGAGATCACCGAGATCTCGTCAGGAGCACGGAGTCTCAGAAGCAAAAACAACAGATAAAAACCAAGGAGATTATTATGACCGGACGTATAGTGCAGGTCTCAGGATCTGTAATAAACGTGGAATTCGATGAAGGCCAGATGCCTAAGATCAACGAAGCCCTGACAGTGGAACTGGGAGACAGGACACTTGTCATGGAAGTCGCGCAGCACATCGGCAACAACACCGTTAAGTGCGTAATGCTTTCGGGTTCCGAAGGAATGAGCAGCGGCATGGAAGTCACGGCAACGGGAGACTCGATCAGAGTGCCTGTAGGCGACGTCGTGCTGGGCCGCATGTTCAACGTACTGGGCGAGCCTATCGATGACGGCGAGCCTATCCCGAACGATGTCGAAAGGATGTCGATCCACAGAAAGGCACCGGGCTTTGATGAGATCAGCCCTTCAGTTGAGATACTCGAAACAGGCATCAAGGTCATAGACCTTCTGGAGCCTTACGCAAAGGGCGGCAAGATAGGCCTCTTCGGCGGCGCCGGAGTAGGAAAGACCGTACTGATCCAGGAACTCATCCACAACGTTGCCATGGAGCACGGAGGCTACTCCATATTCACGGGAGTAGGCGAGCGTTCCAGAGAGGGAAACGACCTCTGGAAAGAGATGAAGGAAGCCGGCGTCATGGACAAGACCGCAATGGTATTCGGTCAGATGAACGAGGCTCCGGGAGTGCGTATGAGAGTAGGCCTGTCCGGCCTGACGATGGCGGAGTACTTCCGCGACCAGCAGAACAAGGACGTACTGCTCTTCATCGACAACATATTCAGATTCGTACAGGCAGGCTCTGAGGTATCCACACTGCTAGGCCGTATGCCTTCAGCTGTAGGATATCAGCCGACACTCGCATCCGAGATGGGCGCTCTTCAGGAGCGTATCACCTCGACCAAGGCGGGATCGATCACATCCGTACAGGCGGTTTACGTACCGGCCGATGACCTGACTGACCCGGCTCCTGCGACAACATTCGCACACCTCGACGCAACGACCGTACTTTCACGTAAGATCGCCGAGATGGGACTCTACCCTGCGGTAGACCCGCTCGACTCAACCTCGCGAATCCTCGAGGCGGACATCGTAGGCGAGGAGCACTATGAGGTCGCCAGAAAGGTGCAGGAGATCCTACAGAAATACGCGGAGCTGCAGGACATCATCGCCATCCTCGGCATGGACGAGCTTTCCGACGAGGACAAGACGACCGTATACAGAGCGCGTAAGATCCAGAGGTTCCTCTCGCAACCGACTCACGTTGCGGAGAAGTTTACCGGCCTGCCGGGCGTTTACGTACAGCTTTCGGATACCATCAAGGGATTCGGCGCTATCGTGAACGGCGAGATGGATGAGTATCCGGAACAGGCCTTCTTCAATGTAGGCACGATTGATGACGTTATAGCAAAGGCGAAGACATTATAAATAGCCGCTGCCTGGGCCGGACATATCCTGCCCGGTGCTCAGCTTATCGCAACCGAGAGTTAGCGTAAACCTCAAGGGAGTGTAGTTGGCAGCAGCATGTTAGTTGTTTTACTTCGTTCATGAACGCCCCGCTCGGGCAGGATAAAGCTCCGGCCGGCGCGCGGCAAATTGATACAATGAATACTTTTAAACTCCACTTCATGGCCAGCGAGCATATGGTATACGATGGCGATGCAGAATCCGTGTCATTGATGACGACGGAAGGCAGCATCGGTATTTTGGCGAACCATTCTAATCTCATAATGGCCGTGGTACCGGGGATAGTGGAATATGTCCCTGCAGGAGAAGAGGCGAAGGCGCTGGGGCTGTCAGGAAAGCAGTACTCGGTAGTTTCGGACGGTCTTCTGAAGGTGGAGAACAATGAGGTGATGATACTTGTAGATACGGCAGAGCTTCCGGAAGAGATCGATGAAGCAAGAGCGAGACGCGCGGAGGAGCAGGCCAGGGAAGACATGAAGAGGGCGAACTCCCAGCGTGATGTGGCTCTCGCCAGCGCCGAGCTCTCCAGAGCAGTGAGCCGTATAAAAGCTTCAAAACACAAGCATCATCTATAGAAGCCGCCGCGGGCGGCAGGTCCGTTGTTTTAAGGGAAGGTTATTACTGAGTTGAGGACGGTTCTGTCCATATTCAAGAATGACATTTTTTCAGTAGGCCGGCGCTTTTTTGCGCTGGCTATTGTAGTGGCGATTTCTGTGCTGCCGGCCCTCTACGCCTGGGTAAATATCTACGCTAACGGCGATCCATATGCCAACACGGGCGGGATCGAGATAGCTCTTGCGTCCCTCGACCCGGGCATCGATCTTGAGGACGGCACGCATGTCAACATGGCAGAAGATGTCTTCGACGATCTCCGCGGCAGCGATAAGATAGGATGGAGGTTCCCTGACAGTGCTGATGAGGCCATAGAGGGAGTCCGCTCCGGCAGGTACTATGCCGCGATCGTCTTCGAGGACAACTTCACCTACGACATGTACCACTTTGAGCAGGCCCTGCTTGATCAGAAAGAGCCGCTCACATTCTACGAGAACGCAAAGAAGAACGCTGTGGCAGCCAAGATCACTGAGACTGCCGCTTCCAATGTGCGTGAATCCATAAAGACCAAATACCTTGAGACGGTTTTTGGGCAGATACTCGATGAGACCAATGAGCTCGCGGATGACATCTCAGACCTGGACACAGCAAATTCCATAATCGAACGCCTCAGGGACCTTAGAGATACTCTGAACGCATATGACTCGGCGATCAGTTCGTTTACGGCAAAGAGCAGCAGCATCCACTCAGGCATAAGCAGCGCCGAGAGCAAGCTTGGCAAGGTAAGCGATGAAGCCGGCAAGACGGCTTCCAGTGCGGGCAGTGACCTGGCGAGGGCCAGGAGCAGCCTTTCGGTTCTCAGCAAGGTGCTGAAGAGCAGGGAGGAAAGCATAGAGAAGAAGCGTTCGGCGCTCGAGGAAACGCTAAACAAGCTAAGCGGAGGCGGCCTTTCGGATGAAGAGAAACAAGCGCTCATCGATGAGGCG
>JBGUME010000101.1:0-3604 GCA_045116695.1 Anaerovoracaceae bacterium
TCAAGGCACGCTGACAGGATATATGTGATACTGGTCAACGATCATCTGGGATTCTAGAAAATAAACATCTGAAAAAAACATTAAGAAAAGGAAATCAAGAAATGAAGATAGCAGTAACTTATGATAACGGCAATGTCTTCCAGCATTTCGGAAGAACAGAGAATTTCAAGGTTTATGATGTCGAGGACGGAAAGGTCGTATCGGCTGAGGTAATGGGATCCGACGGAGTCGGACACGAGGCTCTGGCATGGCTGCTCAAGGACAGCGGCATAGACGCGCTTATCTGCGGCGGCATGGGACAGGGCGCTCAGGACGCGCTGGCAGAAGCGGGCATAGAGGTATGCGCGGGAGCAACAGGTGACGCGGATGCCGCGGTCGAAGCGTTCCTGAAAGGAGAACTGGTCAACACCGGTGTAAACTGCGACCACCACGACCACGAGCATGACCACGATCATCCGCACGGCCACGGTCATGACCATGACCATGGAGAAGAAGGCTGCACCCCTGAGATGTGCGCCGGCTGCGCAGGCGGATGCGGCGGCGGTATGCCGGATCTTTCGCAGTTCTACATGTTTGAAGGAGCGAACGTAGGCAAGAGAGTCAAAGTACATTACAAAGGCACTTTCGATGACGGCACACAGTTCGACTCCTCATATGACCGCGGGACACCGCTCGACTTTATCTGCGGAGTCGGCCAGATGATAAAGGGCTTTGACCGCGCGGTTGCAGAGATGAAGGCCGGAGACATCATCGATGTACATCTGGAGCCTGAAGATGCGTATGGCACGCATAACCCTGACATGGTCATAACTGTGCAGAAGGCAACTATACAGGGCCTTGAAGGTATCGAGGTCGGAGATAAAGTCATGCTTCAGGATGAGCTGGGCAGACCTTTCGACGCACTTGTGACTTTTATGGATGATGAGAACATCACATTCGACTGCAACCATGAGATGGTGGATAAGGCTCTCAACTTTACCATCGAGATGCTGGAGATAATATAGGTAAAAAAATGAACAGAAACTATTTGGGGATAGATATAGGCGGCACATTCATAAAGCTCGGCCTCGTTGATGATGCCGGCAATGTCAGTCTGCGCCGCGAAGTGCCTATCGACAGGAGCGGCCGTGAGACTGTCATGGAGACCCTGATGAAGGGCGTAGATGAGTTCCTGCTTGAGCACGGACTAGACGCCATTGATCTCGAAGGGATAGGCGTATCCGCCGCGGGCTGCATCGATACTGCTAAAGGCTGTGTGGCCAATAACGGCGGAAATGTTCCGGGATGGCCTCATACAGAGGTGACAGGACCCCTCAAGGAGAGATATGGCATAGAGGCAACGATGGCCAATGACGGCAATTGCGTGGCCCTTGCTGAGGCCTGGATAGGCGCGGCCAAAGGAAAAAGTGATGTCCTTTGCGTAGTGCTCGGAACGGGCGTAGGCGGAGGCATCATTTCCGGCGGAAACCTTATAGAAGGTGCGCGCGGATTCGGCGGAGAGATAGGACATTTCCCGACACATGCGGAGAAGAAGCCTGCATTCAGGGGAGATCTCAGCGCTGACTATGAGAAGCATGCCGCTACGAGCGCGCTGGTAAGACTGGCTGCTGAGGCCGGTGCTTCATGGACAAATGGACGCGAGATATTCAGCGCGGCCGGAGACGGAGACGAGAAGGCGCTCGCGATACTGGATGAGTGGATCTATGAGATAGCAGCAGGCATCACAGGCCTGGTACACGTATTCGATCCTGAAGCCGTGATAATCGGCGGGGGAGTATCCGCTCAGGAGGATCTGCTTGTAAAACCGCTTAGGGAAAAGATCCTCAGCATGGTGCAGCTTGACTTTGTGGAAGGACTTGAAATAAAGGCGGCCGAACTGGGCAACAGCGCCGGCATGGCCGGAGCAGTGAAGTACTTCATGGACAGCAGAGCGCGGCGAGAATCATGAGCAAGGTAAAGTGCAGCCGTGAAATAGAGATGAGGACGATGCCGAGCATGTGTGATGAGAATTCTCTCATGAGCATCCCTGCTATCCTTGACATGTTTCAGGACGTGGCCGGTATCCACGCCGATTCGGTCGGCATAGGGGCCTTGGAACTTGAAGAGAAGGGGCTGTTCTGGATCGTCTCCAAGATAAGGCTGAGAATACTCAGAAGACCGCAGGTCGAGGAGATGCTTGATGCTGTCACATGGATACAGCCTGCCGACAGGGTCACCTGCGAAAGAGACTGGTCCATCACCACCAAAGACGGAGAGACGCTGGCCTATGTGAGGAGCATATGGGCGGCGCTCAAAAGGGAAAACTTCAAACCTGCGCACATGGCTGACTTCTATCCGGATTCGGATTTCAGCATAGCGCCGCCGGATGACGAGCCGTTCACGCGCAGGGGAAAAAAGTTTGATGAATCGGAGATTCTTGGGGAGTACAGAATACGTTCGATCGACATCGACAGGGGCGGCCACATGAACAACGTCAATTACGTAAGGGCGATGCTAGGCTGCTTCAGTTGCGCCAAACTTGCGGAGATGGATATCCGCGAACTCGACATGCAGTTCCTGCTGCAGTGCTACGAGGGTGAAACGATAAGATTCGTGAAGCGGCCTTCGGAGAATGCCCTTATGGAAGTAGGGGCTCTCAATAAGGAAGGGCAGGTCTGCTTCCTGGCCGCGGTCAAATAAGGCAACAAAAAAGCGGGCATGGCCCGCTTTTGATTTGCTCAGAATTTCTTGCGCAGGATATAGCGCCGCTTGCCGCCGTACAGCTCGCGCTCATCGACTATATCGAAGTTGAGCACCAGGAAGTTCCTGTAGCTGTATGGGTTGTCCGGTGAGATTGTAGTCAGCGCCTCATGCGCTCCCATCTCCGCGGCCATGCCAAGACGGAGCTTGTTGAAGATGCGCTGTATGCCGCGGCCTCTGTACTTAGGCGCTACCATCGTAAGATCCATGGATACGGTCTGCGCCAGCTGATCCCTGTCGTAATCAAAGTACTTGCCGTAGTTCTCCGGGTTGTCAGGGTCATTCGGTATCATGACGGAATAACCTGCGACTTCGCCGTCACACTCTGCGATGATGCAGATGTCATGCTCAAGCTGACCCAGGGATTCTTCTCTGGTGAAAGTAGCGTAAAGATCCTTGTCCGGCAGAGCCTCAACTATTTCGTTCTGAAGAGCGATGACCTTGTCAAGGTCATCTGTCGTAGCTCTTCTGAAATCTATGAAAGTCGGCTCGCCCTTGCCATCCATAACTTCGTATTTGAAAGGTAAAGTCTTCATTCTGCAGTCCTCCGTCTGTTCCTTTTCCGTGTTCGTTTAATATATTAATCTAACACGCTAAAGCGATGAGCGTCAACAAAAAAGCTCTCCCGTAATTGCCCGTTCTTCCGCGCTATGCTAAAATTATATAGATGAACTAAAGGTAAGTTTTACCGGGAGGATAATTATGGAAATGAAATTCTATCAGTGCGCACATTGCGGACAAATCGTAGCTATCGTAAAGAAGACGGGCGTTCCTGTGATCTGCTGCGGAGAGCCTATGAAGGAGATCGTAGCCGGTACTACAGACGCTGCTGTTGAGAAGCACGTGCCTGTATTTGAAGTTAAGG
>JBGUME010000102.1:0-2619 GCA_045116695.1 Anaerovoracaceae bacterium
AGTCTGGCCATCTCAACGATCGTGTAGATGTTCATGCTGGCTTCAGCTCCATCGACCGATGTGCTGAACAGCCAGTTCTTGCGGCCAACGGTAACAGGCCTGACGCTGTTTTCAGACCAGTTGTTGGACAGTGAGCATCTGCCATCCTCGAGATAGGTCATCATGTACTCACGGCGATTGCGTATATATGTGATCGCCTTTGCGAACTTTCCGTTACCGGTCACGACCTGAGCGTCAGCCCACTTTATGAAAGCTTCGACTACAGGCTTCTCATGTTTGAGACGGCGCTTCATACGGGTCTCAGGCTTGAGATGCTGCTCATCATAGCGGCGCTCATAGTCGAATAATTTGTTGCAATACATAACGCCCTGCACAGCAGGTTCGGTCATGTCGTTCTCGTGGCCTTTTGGGATGGCCTCCTGGAGATACCTCCGGATATGCGCGAAGCATGTACATCGGCGTATATCCCTGAGCTTATTGTATCCAGTGTAGCCATCACACATGACATATGTTCCGGGAGCGATCCCCTCAGTCATTTCCACCGCGGTATCACCTGATCTTGTCGGTGAGTACCGGTAGTAAATGATCGGAGGAAGACCATCGTTGCCGGATCTGAGAAGCCATACATATGACTTGCTTTGAGCTCTCTTTCCCGGTTCATTCAGAACCTGGATAGGAGTCTCATCCATCATCAGGAACTTCCTTTCAAGCAGTTTCCGGTGGAAGTACTCAGTCATATGGCTGAAGTACAGCTTGCTGCATTGGATGCTCCAGTTAGCCATAGATGTGCGGCTGATCTTTGCTCCGAGGTCTTCGAAGTCCTTCTCGACACGGTAGAACGGAACCGCAAGAGCAAACTTCTGGTAAAAGGCCCAGGTCGCAAGTGACTCGGATACATAGCTGCCCTCAATGAGAGCAGGAGGTGCGGACTCTTTGATGAACACCGGCTCCTCATTGTCGGTACAGTCAGGGCACTTGTATGTAGTGCCGACATACTCGATCATGTACAGCTCCGGTCTTACATGGACTACTTCGCGCCGGATCACTTCCGTGCCGATCGGAACCAGTTCGGTACCGCAGACCGGGCATTTGCGTTCCTCATCACTCAGGGGATCCACATTAACGACTCTAGTCTCGATGTTCTCAAACTGCTCCTCCAGAGTAGGTTTCTTCTTTCTCTGGTGTGCAGGCACATCGATGACTTCGGCTTCAACTATCTCTGCGGGAGGCTCAGGTTCAAGACCTAGCTCCTTAAGAAGGTTGAGCTGATCCGAGTTCATGTCTACGTTCCCGAAAGGCATCCGCTCAGAAGAAGAGCCGAACAGAGCCTTACGAAGAGAGCGAAGCTCTTCTGTAAGCTCAGCGATACGCTGGTCCTTGGATGCAAGCAGATCTGTCATGGCTGAGATCGTGCTGCTCTGCTGTTTGACCGTTGTATTCAGTTGTGCAGTGAGGTCCTTGAGCTCTCTGAGCTGGACTTCGATCGCTGCATTTGACATGTGTTTCAGCTCCTTTTCTGTTACTCATATTATACTATATATGCGGTAACAAAAAAAGAGCAAAGTGGCATGAGATGCAGTATTTTCAAGGCCTTGAGGCATCTTGTGTCTGCCAAAAACAACGCAGATCATGTAAGTCTGAGAGCCTTCGGCTGCTCGATCTCAAGGCCCGTCATCAGCCAGTCCATCTGTTGCCAGGTGATAGACTTTACCTCACTGGCATCACGCGGCCAGCGAAACCGGCCTTTAACATTGCGGTCGAGTCTCTTGTAGAGAAGTGTATAACCATCACGCTCTCTGAGGAGGATCTTGATCCGGTCACAGCGTTTGCCGCAGAACAGATATATAGAGGTCTGGTCCGGTTCCTCGCCGAGCATGTCCATGATGATGGCGTAGAGTCCGTCAATAGACCTGCGCATGTCGGTATAGCCAGTTATTATGTAAATGTTGGTCGCCAGAGATATGTCGCCGATCATATACTGCCTCCGAGACTTCGAAGGACTACAGCCAGAAGTTCCGGTGATGCATCATTGGTCAGCCTGACTGTTGCTGATCCTGTTGTGATCTCGATCACAGGAGACATTTCAGAAGTTGGCTGAACTGGATATACTGGAGCATTTTGCTCCAATACTTCCTGTCTGCCGGGGATCACGTTGATTTTGACGACCTCCTGGCGCTGAGCTTTATGGGGTGAGCTCTGCTTCAGTGGCTCAGGTATTTCATTGATGTTAGGATACCCCTTCTTCCTGAACTGAGATATCCAGTAGTAAAAAGTGCTTGGAGCGATTCCATGCTCTTCAAGCCATTGATGGTCGGAAAGGCCGCTGTTGCGGCATTCCATGATAAGGTCAAAGCGTTCCTCAGGGCTGAGATTTCTATAGTTCATGCTGGCACCTCTCATATTAGAGTGAAATGCTGCAATTCAGATCCAGGTGTTGGAGTGAAATGCTACAAATCCAACTAATATTATGAAGCCGTCTGGCATAGTCTACAATCCGCCCTCAAATTAGGCGCTTACATCAATGCAACTGGGCTACTCTATACTCCCAGCGGAAATGATGGTGATTATCAATACTTGTCGTGTGTAGAAATACGTATGTTTGCTATCCAGCGGGCATTT
>JBGUME010000103.1:0-5152 GCA_045116695.1 Anaerovoracaceae bacterium
TGCATCAGGTGCGTTTTGCCGAGTCCGGATCCACCATATATAAACAAAGGATTATAAATATCTCCAGGAGATTCAGCTACTGCGACCGAAACAGCATGAGCATACTTATTTGAATTACCGACTACGAAATTCTCAAAATTAAAACGCGGATTGAAGAGTTTCTCCTGATTCAGAGTATTCTTCATCTTTGTTGTATCGATCTTGCTTATTTCATAATCCTTATCGCTTTTGATCACCACACGGAACGGCTTATCCGTGCTGCTGTTGATGGCATTTTCGATCTGAGTAAGATAGTGATCGTTGATATGTGTAATAAGACGCGGCTGATCAGGCCACGCAAGATAAACAATACCTGCCTCTTCCTCTATGTGATGTATCTTTAGAGGAGCCAGCCAGGTATTGTAACTCAGTGTCGTATTATTATCTTTAAGAAAATTGAGGGTCGTCCCCCATATCTTGTTCTTATCCACGGTTACTCTCCATACGGTTGTAAACCAATTTTACTCAAAGTTTTCCACATATGCAAAGGGTAAAATAGCATTAAAAACAGGTATTTCAGGCTGTTCAAAAAATAAGTTTTCCACATGTTGTTGATAAAACTGTGAACAACCCAAGGCTGATACTACATATTGTGTATAACCCATTTTTTGACCGTTTTGTATTTAATTTAGACATACATGAGAAAAATTCCACAGGTCCCTTAATTACTGCATTTCCTTGACTTGCGAATGTTTGTAGATTATAATTTCACGGTCTATGTGCCCATGGAATTCAGAGGGCACACGAATAAATTACTTACAATAATATATAAACAGAACAGGAGAATGAAATGAAGAGGACATATCAGCCTAAGAAGAGACAGAGACTTAAGGAACACGGATTCCGTAAGAGAATGGCCACAGCCAACGGCCGCAAGGTGCTCAAGAGAAGAAGAGCGAGAGGCAGAAAATCTCTTACAGTTTAATTGTTTGATTGGAACGGTGTCCGGATGAGAGATCGCAGCGAACTTACATTGCGCAATCAGAGGGACTTTGCCAGGATATACAAGCAAGGCAAGTCCAAAGGCGGCAGGTTTACGGTGATCCTGTACAGAAAGAACGGACTGGATATCACAAGGACCGCGTTTGTGTCGAGCCGCAAGGTCGGCAATTCGGTGGAAAGAAACAGATCCCGCAGACTCATGAGAGAGTCTTACAGGGCGCTTGCGCCTATGGTCAGGAGCGGGTACGATGTGATCTTTGTGGCACGCAATACTATCAACGGACGCGGTGAAGCTGAGGTCGAGAAAAGCATAAGAAAGACGCTTGCGGACTGCGGACTCCTGGAGGACAGCCGTAATAACAATGAAAAGTAAGAAATCAATAAGCCAAAGAATATTGATAGCCTTTGTAAGGGCATACCAGCTGGGCATCTCTCCGTACATCGGAGCTCATTGCCGCTATACGCCGACATGCAGCGCGTATTTCATACAGGCAGTAGAGAAGTACGGAGCGCTTAAAGGCAGCTGGCTGGGTATCAAAAGGATACTCAGGTGTCACCCGGGCCATCCGGGAGGATACGATCCCGTACCATAAGGCAAAACACAGTAATCAACCACAAGAACGGAGAATTAAATGGGAATAGTTGCAAAACCTATCGGATATCTGCTTGCGCTGATATACAAACTGGTAGGCAATTACGGAATCTCGCTCATCATACTCACAGTCATCGTTAAGCTGGCTCTGTATCCGCTCTATGCAAAGCAGATCAGGTCGACAGCAGATATGTCAGACATGTCCGAAAAGGCCAAGGAGATCCAGAACAGATACGCCAACGACAAAGAGAAGATGAATGAAGAGATGCAGAAGCTGTACGCTGAGACCGGATTCAATCCGATGAGCGGCTGCCTTCCGATGCTTATCCAGTTCCCTATCATCATGGGACTGTTCGCACTCCTCAGAAATCCGATGAAGTACATGCCGTCCGATCCTGCGCTGATGTTCGCGAACCACGAGTCTTTCCTCTGGATCAAGGACCTCGCTCAGCCGGACCTCATAATACTGCCTATAGCCGCGGGCCTCGCAACGTTCTTCGCATTCAGCATGAACAGCGCGATGACCATGCAGCAACCGGGCGCAAACCCTGGCCAGCAGAAGGCAATGAACGCGATCATGAAGTACTTCTTCCCGCTTAGCATCCTCTGGCTCGCAAGATCGTATCCGGCAGGACTCGCGATCTACTGGGCCGGCGGTCAGTTCATGCAGATCTTCTTTAACCTCAGGATCAACAAGATCAGAGAAGAAATGAAAGTAGAAAAAGAAAAGAAGAAACTGCTGGAGAGAGCCGAGAAGGAGCTTGCCAGGAAGAAGAGAGCAAGAATGAAAGGAAGTTATTAATAGATGAGATCTTCAGAAAAATGGGGAGTCGATGTAGAGACTGCAGTGGATCTCGCGCTTAAAGAACTCAGGATCAGCAGGGACGAAGCAGAGATAGAAGTCCTTGAGGAATCCTCCAACGGATTCCTTGGTATCGGTTCCAAACTGGCAAGAGTAAGAGTGACGGCCAAGGAAGCTGAACCGCAGACAAGAGAGAAAGCTACATTCGACGACATAGACGCGATCCTCGCAGGGCTGCCGGAGAATTCGGCGCAGAAACTGCCTGACGAGGTCAGAGCGGAATACGACAAGTTCGAAGCAGAAGAAAGGGAAGACGCAAGAGCAAGAGAAAAGGCCCGCAGCAAAGAGAAGAGCCGCAGTAAATCGAAAAAGAGATACAGCCTGTCGCTTGAAGACACTATGCTGTATGAAGTCAAGAAGCTGGATCCTGCAAAGGATCATCCGCTGGAGAAGTTCCTCAGGGACATCGCGGAGCAGATGGGCGTCGACCTCGACTTCAGTGTAAAGGCCGGCGATGAGCTGGTATTCGTAGAGATCACCGGCAAGGACACCGGAACGATAATCGGCAAGAGAGGAGCTACCCTCGATGCAGTCCAGTGCCTCGCAAGCTACGTGGTCAACAAGGACTCAGACAAGTACATCAGAGTCATTCTTGACGCTGAGAACTACAGAGCCAAGAGAGAAAAGACACTTGTGAACCTTGCGAACCGCCTGGCTGGCAAGGTAGAAAGAACAGGAAGACCTACAACACTCGAGCCAATGAATCCTTACGAGAGAAAGGTTATACACTGCACACTGCAGAACCATCCGAGCGTAAAGACCAGAAGCGAGGGCAAGGATCCTTACCGCAAGGTCATAATCGAAACCAAATAATAAGGCAAAAGAAAGAGCGGTCCGCAAGGACCGCTCTTAGTTTGTCCGGTTTTCCGGCTGCTTTATTCAGCAGAAGCATCAGCCGGTGTAAACGTCTTAGTCACGATAAGCTCATCGCCCCATGTATAGTTGACGACTGTGGTTATGCCCTCAATACCGGAAGCATCCTCGATGCTCTTTGCGATGCCGCCGAACGTGCCGCCCGCAGAATCAAGCGCGCTCTGGAGCGCGGTCTGGATCTCCTCGCTCTTGGCGAGTTCCTCTGTATAGCCGTCCATTGTGGAAAGGTCGAATGTGTAGATGATGGCGTTTTCCTTGATCTCAACAAGAACGTTGGAATCGTTCATGGCGCTGTCGATAGCGTTCTGTACTTCCGCGTCATCCTTGACGTACTTCTCCAGTGTCATAGGTTCTTCAGGGGTGCTGCCGCCACCGCCGCAAGATGCCATGATCATGGTCATGCCTACCAGCATGGCAAGAAGAACGAGCAATACCTTCTTTTTCATTAGTGGTCCCTCCTTTTTAGTTACCGCCTGAGCCGCTGGCCATTCCACCAAACAGGCTGTTGAGCAGACCGCCGCTTTCCTCTTCATCATCGCTGCCGCTGTTGAGGCTGTTGCTCTTATAGCCGCTGTCATCAGTGTCAGTGGTGGTGCTGCCGTTGTTATCATATGTGTTGCTGCTATTGTTATCGTTGTTATTGCCGTATTGCTTCTTGGCTTCCTCCGCCTCCTTCAGCGCAGCTTCAAGCTCTTTCTCCGCCTTGGTCTGCACTTTGTCGACGTTCTTTACGAAGTCACTGATGATCTCATATACATCTTTGCGTGTCTTCGCGGTCTCAAGGTCCTTCTTGGCATCATCGATGTAGCCCTGGATGATGCCCTGCTCGGCAGTGTCATAATCCGAAACATCAACGTTCTCCACAGCCTTGAGCGCATCGCGCGCGGCCATCTTGCCGTCGAGGATGCTGTAGCCGTATGCTCCGCCCACAGCCGAAGCTATCATGAGTATGAGCACCAGCAGAAACTTTGCTCCAAATCCGCCCTTTTTGTTGTTCATAGTGTTTCTCCGAATTTAATCAATTGATTGAAAATAATGTATCAGATGTGAAAAGTATACCATATTATAAGGCTTATTCGCTTCTAATATTTATCCACGCGCGTCACGGAGCCTTCTTCTATACGGAACAGGGTGCCGCCGCGAAGATCTCTAATGACCTCATCGTTCAGTTCGGCTGATGTGATGAACAGCTGCACGTCGTCGATCTCGCTCACAAGGAACTTCTGCCTGTCGAGGTCGAGCTCCGAGAGCACGTCATCCAGCAGCAGGACCGGCGGTTCGTCAAGCATCTGCCTGGCTATCCTTATCTCCGCCAGCTTGAGCGAAAGAGCTATGGTCCTCTGCTGCCCCTGCGAACCGTACTTTCTGGCATCCTTGCCGTTGATATAGAACTCTATATCGTCGCGGTGAGGGCCTATGCTCGCGTAGCCGTTATATATGTCACGGTCTCTGTTGTGGAAGATCTGGCTGAAGAGTATCTCTCGCCCTTCCGGACCCGTCACGAAGTCGCAGCTCGTCTTGTATTCTATCTTAAGAGCTTCCCTGCCGCCTGATAACTTATGCATTATCTCGCCGGCCTCACTGCTCAGCATCTCCACGAACTCCTTGCGGAACCTGATGATCTCGTAACCCGAGTCGGCCAGCTGGCGGTCGTAGATGTCCATCATCTCTTCGTTGTACCTGCGGCTGTTGTCGTACGGACTGCGCTCGTCTGTGGCTCCCGCGCCGTTTTGCAGATCGTTGAGACTTATGTTGTCAGCGCGTGTGAAAGTCTTTTTCTTTACGTTGAAATAACCTTTCAGCAGAGCGTTCTTCTCGCGGAGAGCCTCGTTGTAGCGCTTTAA
>JBGUME010000104.1:0-4305 GCA_045116695.1 Anaerovoracaceae bacterium
CGAGATGAACTGTCCTCAGTGCGGTACCGACCTTAAAGTTCTGGGCAAGGAGACCGTCCGTGAGGAGATCGAATATATCCCTGCCAAACTGCAGATAGTCAGGTATGTGCGCTTCGCATATGAATGCCCTAAGTGCAAGCATACCGATCATCCATATATTATTAAGGCTCTGCCGCCGACATCACTCATGAATCATTCACTGGCATCACCGAGCTCGGTAGCCAATGTGATGTACCAGAAATATGTGAACGGCATCCCTCTCTACAGACAGGAGAAGGATTGGGAGCGGCTGGGCATAAAGCTCACCAGAGCCACCATGGCCAACTGGGTCAACCGATGTTCGGACGATTACTTCACTCCGCTCATCAAGCACATGCGGGGACTCCTCCTACAAAGAGATGTCCTCCATGCAGATGAAACGCCGGTGCAGGTACTCAAGGAACCAGGCAAGAAGCCACAGACCAAGTCATACATGTGGCTCTACCGAACCGGCAATGACGGAGAACCTCCGATCATCCTGTATGACTACCGGCCGTCAAGGTCAGGCAATAACGCAGAGGAATACATAAAAGGATTCCATGGTTACCTGCACTCTGACGGCTACTCCGGATACAACAAGCTTACCGGAGTCACCAGATGCGGCTGCTGGGCCCATCTTCGCCGCAAATTCGATGAAGCACTTCCGATCGGAAAAGCGTCGGAAACAAGCGGCTCATATGCACAACAGGGAATCGCCTGGTGCAACAAGCTTTTCTCTATTGAACAAGATCTTACGGACATGAGTCCTGAAGATAGATACAATAAGCGTCTTGAGCTTGAGAAGCCGGTTCTCGAGGCCTTTTGGTCATGGCTCGACTCGTTTGTTCCGCTGCGCGGATCCAAACTGGCCAAAGCCGTAGTATATGCCAGGAACCAGAAACCATATCTGGAGAATTATCTCCTGGATGGCAGGTGCGCTATCTCCAACAACATTGCAGAGAACGCGATCAGGCCTTTCGTTACCGGCCGTAAGAACTGGCTGTTTGCAGACACCCCTAAAGGCGCATCCGCATCAGCTGCAGTCTATAGCATAGTTGAGACAGCCAAGGCAAATGGTTTGGATATCTTCGCTTACCTCGAGCAGCTCCTGATGCACATGGTCGACTGGGATCATACTCCGGAATTCCTGGATGAGATGATGCCATGGTCTGATTTCATGCAGGAGACCTGCGGGAAATAGCGATCATCTTCAAATTGTATCTAACTCAGAGCGGTGTCCAAAAGTAAGCGCAAAGTAACGGGGTGGATTGTAAGCCCTGAATGTTGAACTCATAATAATAGTTGGAATTGGCGCATTTCAGTCCAACAGCTGGAATGGAATCGTATCATTTTACTCTAACTATGCGAGGTACAACATGGACACCAGGAACCTTTCACCCGAAGAGCGCTATGAATTGATCCTTGAATGCCGAAGCAGCGGTCTCACTGATCATCAGTGGCTCGAAGAGCACGGCATTCGCAAGAGCACCTTCTACAACTGGATATCCACCTTTCGAAAGAAAGGATATCCGAATATACCTGAGCCCCTGCGGCAGCATTCACGCCACAAGCCGCAGATCCAGGAAGTTGTCAAACTCAACATTGCACCGGAACCTGTATATATGGACCAAAATGTTCCAACTCCAACAGCCGGAGCGGGAGTGGAACCTGTCATGGAGATCATATCCGGCCAGACCATCATACGGCTTTCAAATGGTGCTGATCCCCGCCTTCTGGAGACAGTGCTCCGAAGCCTTGGAGGCGGCATATGATCGGTGACATCTCCCTGGCTACGAACATATACATAATCACCGGCTATACGGATATGCGCCGCTCCATCGACGGACTCTATGCCATAGTTATGGACAAACTCGGTGAAGAACCCGACAGGCTATCCATATATCTGTTCTGCGGAAAGCGCTGCGACCGGATCAAGATCCTCCTCCGTGAGCAGGATGGTTATACGCTCCTGTACAAAAGACTTGACCGCAATGTGCGCGGCAGGTTTCGCTGGCCGAGGAACGCAAGTGAGGTCAGATCCATCACATGGCAGCAGCTCGACTGGCTGATGACAGGTCTTGAGATAGAACAGCCAAAGGCTCTTCGGATAGCACAGTGACGATGTGGTTTTTGTCGCTGCATGCAGGCCTCAAAGCCTTGAAAATACTGCATTTCATTAACTTTTATTTCCCGAAACTCTTTTTTTGCTAATGCATATTTGGTAAAATATATGCATAGAGAAAAGGAGTTTTATGCCATGTCACAGTCGGCGAAAGATGTCCAGTTCCAGGAACTGAAGGACATGATCGCACAACTGAATAATACGATCAGGACTCAGAGCAAGACCATCGATGCGATGACCAATATGCTTGCTGAGAAGGACCAGCGTCTTGCCGAACTGACGGAAGAACTGCGCCTTCTGAGGCAGAAGATATTTGGTTCCTCAAAGGAGCGCAGCGCTAAGCTTGCAAATTCCGATCAGATCAACATGCTCGCAGAGCTTGGTCTTGAGCCTGAACCTGAACCGGAACTTGTTGACGCCGAGTTCATAGAGGTCAAGGCTCATAAGAAAGCTAAGAAGAGCAAAGCCACCTTTGACGAGCAGTTCGAAGGTCTCCGTGTCGAGCAAGTCATAGTTGACACACTCAGCGATGAAGACAAGACCTGCCCTAACTGCGGTACTAAGATGAAGCCGATCGGTACTGAACGCATCAGGCGTGATGTGGTCCATGTAAAGCCTGAGATGTATGTGATCGAATATATCGCCACCACATATGAGTGTCCGAAGTGCAAGGATACCGAAGATCCACAGTTCATCAAGGACGAAGGTGCGCCGCCAAGGCTGCTTGACCACAGCTACCTGACTCCGTCACTTGCAGCATGGGTCTTCTACCAGAAGTTCGTGCTCGCAGTCCCGTACTACAGACTCGAGAAGAGCTTCGAAGAACTCGGTGCAAAGATCAACCGGACAACCATGGCAAGCTGGTCTGTAGACTGCAATGATCTGTACTTCAGACCGATGACGGAGTTCTTCCACAGGAAGATCCTTGAAAGGATGTTCATCATGATGGATGAGACCCCGATTCAGGTGCTGAAAGAACCCGGCAAAACGCCTGAAAGCAAGTCGTATGTATGGCTGATGCGGACGGGCGAAGACGGACTTCCGCCGATAGTCTATTACCAGTACTCACCGACAAGGTCGGGAGATACTGCAGTAGACCTTACAGCCGGGATAGCTCCCGGGACATATGTGATGTGTGATGGCTTCTCCGGTTACAACAAACTAAAAGACATCAGGCGATGCACCTGCTATGCCCACATAAGGAGATACTTCTATGAAGCCATCCCTAAGGGTCATGGCAATGACATAACTGAACCTGCTGTGCAGGGCGTTATGTATTGCAACAAATTGTTCGAATACGAACGTAAATATGCTGAACGCGGCTACAGGCCTGAGACCCGCATGAAGCGCCGCCTCAAAGACGAGAAGCCCGTGATCGAAGCCTTCATTGCCTGGGCTGACAAGCAGAACGTCTCAGGCAATGGAAAGTTCGCAAAAGCTGTAACATATCTTCGCAACCGCAGGGACTATCTGATGACCTATCTTGAAGATGGCCGCTGCAGTCTGTCCAACAACTGGAGTGAGAATTCCGTCCGTCCGATCACAGTCGGCAGAAAGAACTGGCTGTTCAGCACTTCCGTTGATGGAGCAAATGCCAGCATGGGCATCTATACGATCGTTGAAATGGCCAGCCTGTACGGGCTGAGCCGTTACAAATACATTGAATATCTGCTTGAACATCGTCCATCGATGGACATGTCCGATGAGGAGTTGGAACATTTTGCTCCATGGGATTCGGACGTTCAGGCAGCATGTGCTAAGAGCGGTAAGTATCGGAGTTGGATCAAAATGATCTAAGTCCAATTGGACACCCTGTTACTTTGCGCTTACGTCCAAAAGGCACCGTTTTATTAAGCGCTTACGAAGAAAAGCAAAGATCGGCACCGGTCATAATAAAGGAAAAGGGAGAGATCGAACAATATCCAATATGGGATGATTGGGATGATGACGATGAGGAATACGAGTGATTCAGTCGCGAACGATGTTTAAGAAGTGGCATTTAGAGTTAATTTCTTAGGAAGTTAACGGTCAATGGCTTGTGTTATTATTTCTATACGCAAGTCATTACCTGATTGATTGTTCATATACCTCCTTTGCCAGGTGATTGGTCTCATCCTAGTCTAAAGGATTATGTGAACAAAGGTAATGGCTTTTATTATTTGACT
>JBGUME010000105.1:0-2385 GCA_045116695.1 Anaerovoracaceae bacterium
TATGAACGTTATCTGGTCGTGATCGACAATTATAAAAGCGGAGTCTACGGCAGGCACGACACTATAAAAGGCTCATGGATGCAGTCACAGGGCGAGCTGATGCAGATACTGGGTGAGATCGAAGCAGCCCGGAAGACATTCAGAAAGGAGGCCCTCGGAGTCCAGGAAGAGATAGAGTCATCACTTTGGTCCATGCGCAACAAGGCCATAGTCGACGCTATAACGGCACACTACGAAACAAAAGAGAGTCTCCGGTCCGTTGGGCAGGGAATAAAAGAGCACATCCTTGAAGCCGGCGAGGATCTCTGGGAAAAACTGGACCGTTACCTTTAAAAGAAATTTAGAATAAAAAGCATCGGCCCTTTGTGGACCGATGCTCATTTTTTGTCCGTATTTTTTGCCTACTTGTAGGCTGCAGCGAGCTCTTCTGCAAGCGCCTCGACCTGAGCCCTGCTCTGATCATTAAGAGCCGAGAGGATCTTGACGTTGTTATCGCAGTAAGTCATGTTCTTGCAGCCCTCCAGCATGCCCTTCATGATCTTTGCTGCCTGCGGCGCCCAGGATCCGTTCTCGATGAACGCGGGCCTTCTGTTCTGGTAGCTGCGCTCAGTCAGCGACTCGATGAACTCTCTCATGAACGGGAATATGCCGTTATTGAAAGTAGTTGTCGCGAATACGACCGTATCATATCTGAACGCGTCCTCGACTGCCTCCGCAATGTCGCTTCTGGCCAGGTCTGTCACCTCGACTGTCGGAACGCCCTTTGCCTCGAGCAGCTCCGCGAGCATCTCAACAGCCTTCTTTGTATGGCCGTATACAGAGGTGTAAGCGATCAGAACTCCCTTCGACTCAGGCTCGTACTTCGACCAGATGTCATAGAGTCCGAGATGGTATCCGAGGTCCTTCACGAGGATAGGTCCGTGGAGAGCGCAGATCTTCTCGATATCGAGGCCGGCTGCCTTCTTCAGGACTGCCTGTGTCTGCGGTCCGTACTTTCCGACGATACCGAAGTAGTAGCGTCTTGCCTCGCAAGCCCAGTCATCATCTTCTTCATTTGTGTAGCCTATCGTGTCGAGCGCTCCGAATCTTCCGAAAGCGTCTGCAGAAAACAGCACCTTGTCAGTCGCGTCATAGGTCATGATGACCTCAGGCCAGTGCACCATCGGCGCGGTGACGAAAGCGAGAGTGTGTCCCTCAAGATCCAGAGTGTCGCCTTCCGTTACAGCAAGCCTTCTGTCAGCGAAGTCCTCACCTTCAAAAAAGTTTGCCATCATGTTGAACGCCTTCTGGGACGATACGATGGTAGTTTCAGGGAAAGCATCCATGAACTTCTTGACTGATCCGGAGTGGTCCGGCTCCATGTGCTGGACTATGAAATAGTCAGGCGAGCCGACTGCTTCCTTGACCTTTCCTATCCACTCATCGGCGAAGTGCTCGTCGACGGAATCCATGACAGCGGTCTTGCCGCTCTTGATCACATACGAATTGTAGGCCATGCCCTCAGGCACGATATAGTGGCCTTCAAACAGATCGACGTCATGATCGTTGACACCGACATAAAGGATATCATTTGTGATTTTCATTATTGAATCGTCTCCTTTGTGATTTATTCAGCTTTCCACAGCGAGTGCAGGTTGCAGTACGCGTATACCGCCACTACCTCATCACCGTTGCAGATCTTGAAGCATGCCTCAGGCGCTTCGCCCGGCTTCAGAGCCTTGCGCTGGTTGCCCTGCTTTGTCTGAAGAGCGATCCACTCGATGTAGTGCTCTTCAATCATTGGATGCTCCGCAGATCCGACCTTTACTGATACAACATCGCCTTTGACCTCAAAAACAGGCACATGCTTCTCGACAGAAGCATCGGTGGTACCGGCCACGATCTCTGTCATCGGTTCTCCGCAGCAGATGATAGGAACTCCTGTCTTCTTTACGATAGCCACGATCTGTCCGCAATGTGCGCATCTGTAGAATTTCATTTCCATAGCTTTCCTCCCTGATTTCATCAGTAGCTTATCCACCTTGGATTTTATCACAGCAGTGTTCTTCGGGCAATTAAGCAGACTGTTTTTTATTGACTAGTTGCGCTTTATCATGCTAAAGTGTTAGCGTATAAGCAATGTGTGAAGAAGGACCTGTTATGGAACGGAGGGACCGCTATGAAAACACTGCCTTTCAGATATGAAGTAATGGATGGTAAGGGCAATCCAATGTTTATAGATTTCAGAAAAGCGACACCTGATGACCTGGATAAAGTGCTCAGTCTTCAGGACGCGATCATGGATGCGCTGCCTGACAAAGACCTCTACGCGCCTTTTACAAAAGAAGAATCGCTGGGTCAGCTTGAGCATGACATCTGCATGATAGCCGAGTGCGGCGATGAGGT
>JBGUME010000106.1:0-2123 GCA_045116695.1 Anaerovoracaceae bacterium
CATTAATGTCAGGTTTTTTCTCAAGAGTGTCTTCAAGCTGCTCCATAAGGCCGTCGTCCAGAGTCCCGCTCTGTATGCCGAGCAGGAGCTTACCATAACCGACCTCATTTGTAAGATTGAAGAGCCTTCTCTGGAGCCTGACATAAGTGTCTTCAAGACTCAGATAAAGAACATTTCCTTGCTTGACAGGATGTCCGAGGAAATCCTGTCCTGTGGCTATGCATATTGCCATGTGAAGCATCATCCAGCTCTTGCCGGACTTCTCATCACCAGCAAGCACGTTTACACCACCTGGGATCAGATCTCCAACGATGAATCCGGGATCATTGAGCGGAATAAGCAGCAGTTCCTGCGCATCTACTAGTTTTAATGGTTTATACATAATGAAACCTCCATTTTTTTGCAAAACAAAAAGACCCCCGTTAGGGAGTCGAGATATAACGTGTTCAATTCTTTCTTAGAGATAACGTATTAGAATCCGAAGTTGAGGCCGGAGGATTCCTGATACATCTTGCCAAGCTTTTTAATTCGCTTGACTACGGCACTGTGTGTCTTGTAGCCAAGTTTGTCCGCGATCTCCTGATTGGTGTAGCCTTCTGCTCTCATCTGTAATATCTGCTTGTCCTTATCTTTGATCTTGGACAGAAACTTGTTTACATCGACTCTCGCTTCGACCTCCTCTTCGAATGAGCTGATAGGGTCAGGGATCTCCCATTCTATGTCGTCATAGTATTGCTTACAATGTTCCTGATATCCCTCTAAAGAGATCTGAGGATGCTTAGTGCGTGTGTGATACCACTTGCGAACGAAGTCAATCTTCTGATTGCTCTCACGGTAATCGAAGTCTTCAAAACATCTGAACTCTTTTGCAGTATCAATGATTGGCTGAAGATTATTCGACTGCACAGCCCATGGTACTGCAATCGAAAGCATATAGCTCACGGCTTCCCATGACATAAAATTGAACACATAGTCATAATCGCCGCTTGCCAGTATCTCTTCTATCGTCGGCATATATCCGCATTCCTGCAGAGCCCGGGCCCATATACCTGGGCGGTGTGCAAGTTTCCAAGACGGTTCATCACCTGAGAATATTTCCATATACGGGATCTCGGGGCATAAGAAAGGCCATACCATATATGCATAGGCATCCGAGAGGACCAGATTGAAAAGGTCGCTCTCAACCGTAGCGATCGCAGCCTCATCTTTCCAAAGCTCACCAATAGTACGCGGGATGCTGTAAATGTCTGCGCCGCACTTTTGCAGAATATCTTCCGGTATGAAATAAAACGCAGGGATCCACGCCGCATTCCTAAGCGGCGTGACGGATCCGTCTTTGCGTTCTTTCTTGATGTGCTGTGTCTGTACTACACTGCGTAATTCTGCCATCTGGTGACCTCACATTTATATGCGAACTTCTGTCCAAGTCTAGTGTACATATAGCATTGTCCCTTTTTTGTCTCTCCTGCTCTCTTCTCGGAACATTTTGTATCCTGTCATGCCGATATTAATCAGCCTGTTCAGTGAACATCTCGTTCAGCACCTTCTGAAGTTCCTTCGCCTCATCTTCTGTCAGAGTTAGTCCCCTGAGTGCTATCCCTTCAGGCGACCAGCTCCTGAGATCATACTTCGGCTCCTTTCCATTCCAGGACACAATATTCAATTCCTTTCGGAATCCTGTTTCCGAACCGCTGATCAATGCGATCTTCTTGATTACTTTCATTGTCATATACAAATTCTCCTTTCATAAAAAAAGCAGCTTATACAGCTGCAGGTGGTAATAAGTATTGTATTGTAGGTCAGTGTGATCATCTTTCTATATCCCGTCCTTTCTTCGTGAGCTTACGCATAGCACGCTGCTTCTCGCGTTCAGCTATCTGCCGTTCTCTCTCGGTCTGTTCCCGGGCATCTTTGTCTCTGAAGAGATCCTTTAGCTTGTTCATGAATGCGGTGACCAGATCAGGGAAGTGTTCCATCGCGTCAAGGAACGGTCTCGTCTTCTCGGTCAGTTCCTCATACTTGTCCCTCAGGTTCTCATACCTGGTGGCGTAGCGGTTGAACCCGTCGCGGTAGTACTCGATCGTCCGGTGCATGTCCCAGATGGTCGAGCGACTCGTCAGACC
>JBGUME010000107.1:0-7039 GCA_045116695.1 Anaerovoracaceae bacterium
GCGTAGTAGCGGGCATTCGAAGGAACGATGGCCTCGTCCATCAGCCTGCTGAGGTATGTGATGCCTCCGACCATGTCGGCGGTCTTCCTCTGCTTGAGCGCCGAGTACACCGTGGTTATGTCGATGCCGGTTCCCTTCTGGTCCATGTCGAACATGGTCCTGAAGATCTCCTGATGCTCTTTGAGGTAGAAGTCCTCTGCCCTGAGTATGGCGTTGACGTCGGCTCTGGCATCCTGATTTTTGAGCATGGATCCCAGCACCGCTTTCTCAGCGTCTATGTCTACCGGCGGCAGAAGCACGTCTTTTCTTTCTTCGTCCATTCGTCTACTCGCCCTCTATCTTTATAACGACCTTAGCGTTCACGTCCTGGAACAGCTTGATCTCAATGGTCTCAACGCCCGTATCCTTTATAGGCTTGTTGAGAACGATCTTTCTCTTGTCGACATCTTCACCGGTCTGCTCCTTGATTGCGTTGGCGATATCCATGGATGTGATGGCGCCAAAAAGTCTGCCGTTCTCGCCGACTCTTGTCTTGACTATTACCATCTTGTCCTCAAGCCTGCCCTTGAATTCCTCAGCTGCAGCTCTTTCCTGAGCCAGCTTCTCGGCAGCCTTTGCCTTCTCTCTTTCAAAAGCCTTCTTGTTTGCCGGTGTCGCCTCTACTGCGAGACCTCCCGGTATCAGCTTGTTGCGGGCATATCCGTCGCTGACCTTGACTATCTGGCCTGCCTTGCCTGTGCCCTTTACGTCCTGTTTTAAAATGACTTCCATCTGTATTTCCTCTGTCTTTTCCTATCTGATCAGCTCTATTTCCTGAGTCCTGGAAAGTTTGGCTCTTCTTTCTTCTTCCTCGCGCTCCTGGTACTCCTTGACCAGCTTCCTTATGCGGGCAAGGACCTCAGCCAGCGGCTCGTCGGTCTGCGCTGCCGCTGAAGTGAAGTGTCCGCCGCCTCCGAGTTTCTCCATAAGCGCCTGGACATTGATGTCTCCCAGCGACCTTGCGCTGACCAGAGTCTGGCCGCGCTCGTTCCTTCCGAGTACAAAGGCTGCCTTTGCGCCCTTGACCGTCATCAGCTCGTCCGAGACCTGCGCGTTGATTATCTGTGTGTTTGTTGATGTTCCTTCAGTCACCGCATAGGCTATGCCGTCTTCGGTGAAATCCGCGTTCGCGATGGCTGTCGACTTGGCTCTGAAATCCTCTTCACTTACCTGGAAGAAACGCTTGACCTCAGTCGTATCAGCGCCTCCGCGCTTCAGCCACGACGCCGCTTCGAAGGTGCGTACGCCGGTCCTTACCGAGAAGTGGTTGGAGTCGACCATGATACCTGCCAGCATCGCCTCGGCCTCGAGCTTGTTGATGAACCTCTTCTGCGAGAAGTGCTGCATCAGCTCGGCCAGCAGTTCGCTGGCGGATGAAGCGTAGCTTTCGATATACGCAACCGCCGAGTTCTGATACGAGTCCTCGGTCAGTCTGTGGTGGTCGATGATGATCCTTGTCTTGCAGACTTCCGCGAGTTCAGGACACTCGACCAGCATAGGTCTGTTGGTGTCGACGATTATCAGGAGGGATCTGTCGGTCACTCCCTTGAGAGCTCTTTCGCTTTTGATGATGCTGTAATCATCGGTGTCA
This sequence comes from Anaerovoracaceae bacterium, assembly GCA_045116695.1. Lineage (GTDB taxonomy): Bacteria > Bacillota > Clostridia > Peptostreptococcales > Anaerovoracaceae > Crickella. The sequence goes on from JBGUME010000107.1 coordinate 1,631, forward strand.
GCCGCCAGATCGTAGACCGCGTCGAGAGCCTCGTTATGCTTGTCCATGACGATGAACGTGTCCTTGCCAAGGAACTTGCATATGGCGCTGGCGCCTATGGCAGCTCCAAAAGCATCCATATCAGGCCACTTGTGACCCATGACGAACACCTTGTCCGCATCGTTTATAAGGGCCTTCATCGCGTGGGCTATGACTCTCGGCTTGCTGCGGTTGTTTTTCTCGAACGACTGCAGTGTCCCTCCGTAGTACTTGGTGCCGTCATCTGTCTTGACTACGGCCTGGTCGCCTCCGCGTCCCAGAGCCAGCTCCAGCGCAGCCTCGGCGAGCTCTGTCGATTCTATGAGCGAAAGGTCTGAACTTCCGATGCCAATGCTTATGGAAGCAGGGAAGTCGATCTGCGAGTCGATGTTCCTCACTTCGTCAAGAACGCTGAAGTTGCTTTCTATCATGCCCTCCAGACGTCCGCGGCTTGTGTACATGACATATCTGTCCTCGCCGGTGCTGATGACAGGCGATTCAAAAGAGTCGCCCCACTTACGCACCAGCATGTCTATCTGTGCAGGGATGACCCTGCGGTAATCCTCCGGAGCGCTTGCGATCAGATCGTCGTAGTTGTCGATGTTGATGTACGCGATAGCGGCTTTGTCGTTCTCGAGCTTTGTCCTGAACGACTCTCTCGCAGTCGCTTCATCAAAGAATACGACTATCTCTTCATCATCCTTGGCTTCCTCGTTGATCCAGAGCTTGAACATCTTGCCGTTTCGCTCAATGATCATCTCTTCCTTGTTGGCGGACATGAGCTGCTCGCGCTTTACGCCTGTCATAGTGAAGAAACTGGATCCGGTTATGTCTTCATAAACGAATACGTTCTTCATGAGCGGGTTGGCTCCTGTTATCCTGCCGCTTGGATCTACCGTACAGGCCGGTATAGGAAGAGTCCTGATGTATTGATTATCCATGACATCTCCTTTACTTGAAGGCGTCTCTCAGGGCGTCTATAAGTCTGTTGAGTTCTTCGAGGCTGTAATATTCGAGTTCAATTTTTCCATTATTCTCATCGCCGGCAATATGCACCTTTGTGCCCGTCAGTGTCATGAGTTCTCTTTCAACGGCCGCTATCTCTGCAGCCCTTGCTGTGTCTTCTTCAGTGACCTTCTTTTTACGCTTCTTGCGCTCAGGTCTCAGCTCATCCTTGACTTTCTCAGCCAGTCTCTCGGTAGCTCTTACGGAAAGATCGTTGCGGATGATCTTGTCCGCTATCTCTCTCTGTTTAGCTTTGTCCGGGATGTTGATGATGGTTCTTCCGTGAGCCGCGGACATTTGTCCGCTTGACACATACTGCTGTATCTCCGGCGGGAGCTTCAGCAATCTTATGCTGTTCGTGATATATGTACGGCTCCTGCCGAGCGAGGCGGATACCTGCTCCTGCGTGAAACCATATTTCTCGGTCATCGACTTAAGGCCAAGGGCCTCTTCTATAGGATTGAGGTCCTCACGCTGCATGTTCTCGATGATGGCGACTATCGCGTTCTGTTTGTCATCAAAGTTTCTGACGATGCACGGGACCGTCTTGAGTCCCGCCTGTCTGGAGGCGCGCCATCTTCTTTCGCCGGCGACCAGCTCGTAGCCGTTGGCGCTCTCTCTTACGATGAGCGGCTGAATGACGCCGTTGGTGTTTATGGATCTGGCGAGTTCAGCCAGTTTGTCCTCGTCAAAGACGTGGCGCGGCTGGGCGCTGTTAGGCCTGATATCATTTATGTCGATGTAAAGGATCCTGTCTTCGCTGTCCGCGGATGCGTCCGCTTTTTTCGGAGCAGGTTTCTTTTTCGATCCGGCTAAAGGCGCGGTATCTCTATCTTCTTCGGCAATAGGGGCGGCGTCCGCGAAGAGCGCGTCAAGACCCCTTCCGAGACCTTTAGTCTTAGCCATTCTTCTTTGCTCTCTTTCTTGCTCTCTCTCTGGCCAGGAATTCCTTTGTAAACTCCTGGTATGCCTTCGCTCCCTGAGCATTAGGATCGTAGTCCTGGATCGCCTTGCCGTAGCTTGGCGCCTCAGCAAGTCTTACGTTGCGAGGGATTATGGTATCGTACATTGCCGGTCCGAAGAAATTCCTTACGTCCTGAACGACCGCATGCGAAAGGTTGGTCCTTCCGTCAAACATGCTCAGGATGACCCCGTCTATGTAAAGACCCGGATTCAATCTTTCCTTGACCTTCTCAATTGTGCTTATAAGCTGGCTCACTCCTTCAAGGGCGTAGAATTCGCACTGTATAGGGATCAGCACGCTGTTCACGGCTGTGAGCGAATTGATCGTGAGTATTCCAAGCGAAGGAGGGCAGTCGACAAGTATGAAGTCGTACTCGTCTCTGACTGAATCGATTACCCTCTTGAGTCTGCCCTCGCGGCCTTCAAGCTGCGCGAGTTCTACCTCCGCTCCCGCAAGATCTACGCTTGCTGGTATGAGGAAAAGGTTCTCCGTATAAGTCGGCAATACCGCTTTGTGTACGTCGAACTCGGTGTCTATGAGCGCGTCATAGAGCGTGGTCTTGAGGGTCCTCTTGCGGATGCCGATGCCGCTGGTAGTATTTCCCTGAGGATCGATGTCGACCATCAGAACCTTCTTTCCCCTGCGCGCCAGGCACGCAGCAAGATTGATGTTCGTAGTGGTTTTGCCGACACCGCCTTTCTGATTGAAAATAGCAATTGCCTTGCCCATTTATTTATTACCTCCTGCGGGACATAGATCCCGATTAAACACTTCCGTGTATTATACTTCAACAGTGCGGAGTTTTTCTACTTTATATGGTGCTGTTTTTGTGAAGATTTGGGGATTTTGATGGCCTTTAATAAATGCAATATGCAAATTGTGTCTCGAATGCGAGATAGCCACAATATATAGATGTGTAAATCTTGATATGTTCCACGTGAAACATTGTCTCGGTCCGACCGCATGTTCCACGTGAAACATTTTTATTTGGATATGATCATCAGGACATGTCCGGATATATCTTCCGGCTCACTTGGATAGGCCTCGATCCTGTCGAGCTTACCTCCGAGCTTTCTGAGGGTCTTGCTTGCTCCCTCAAGCTCTTCGTTATAGTTCTCGCCTTTATAGGCTATGAAGCTGCCGCCTTTTCTGACAAAAGGCAGGCACCATTTGGAAAGGGTGTCGAGATTGGCAACCGCCCTGGATACGCAGATATCGAATGCTGCGCTGTATTCCGGCTTGCGATTGATCTCCTCGGCTCTCGCATGAACGGTATTAAGATTTGAAATGTTAAGAGCCTCAGCAAACTCATCTATGACTCTGAGCCTCTTTAAAGTGGAGTCGAGGAGGGTGAATTCTTTTTCCGGGCTCACTATGGCAAGAAGGGCGCCCGGGAAGCCCGCGCCTGTGCCGACGTCTATTACGGTCTTTGCCGCCTTGTATTCTGGCAGATCACATATGGCGAGCGAATCCAGGACATGCTTTACTATAGCCTCATCTCTGTCTCTTACTGCAGTCAGGTTTATATGCTCGTTCCTCTCAAGGACCATGTCAAGATAGGAAAGCAGCTTGTCCGCGGTGCTTTCTCCATATTTTTCTTTCAGTTCTTTTATTATGAGATCTGTCATTTTGAACGCATTTCCTTTTCAAGATATACGAGCAGTACGTTTATATCCGCAGGAGACACTCCGGATATGCGGCTTGCCTGGCCCACTGTCATAGGCTTTATGGCTGTCAGTTTCTGTCTGGCCTCAAGCCTCAGGCCTCCGATGGAATTGTAGTCGAGGTTTTCGCTGAGCTTCTTGTCCTCAAGGCTTATCATCTTCTCGACTTCATTGATCTGCTTCTGTATATATCCATCATATTTGAGCATGACCTCAACTTCGGTCTTCTCGTTCTCTGTCAGCGCCGGCCTAGTCTCATCATCGATCTCGGCGAGATCTTCATAGAAGATGGCAGGCCTTCTCAATGCTTCAGCAAAAGTCTGGTTTGCGACGACTTCGCTTACTTCCGCCGGCTCATGCCTCAGAAGGAACTCCCTGAAGCTTGTTATGTCTGTCCTCTTGCTTCTGAGTCTTTCGATCTCTGAGTCGACATGCGCCTTCTTCTGAAGATACCTCTGATATCTCTCCTCAGTGACTGTCCCGTATTTGTAACCGATCTCCGTCAGTCTTCTGTCGGCATTGTCCTGCCTCAGCAGAAGTCTGTACTCAGCCCTTGAAGTCATTATTCTGTACGGCTCATTTGTCCCCTTGGTGACAAGGTCGTCGATGAGGACTCCTATATACGCCTGGTCGCGTCTGAGCACCAGCGGTTCTTTCCCCTTAAGCTTGGACGCGGCATTGATGCCCGCGATAAGTCCCTGTGCCGCGGCCTCTTCGTATCCCGAGCTTCCGTTGAACTGACCTGCACAGAAAAGGCCATCAACGATCTTGCTTTCAAGGCTGGGCTTCAGAGCAAGAGGATCGGCGCAGTCGTATTCGATTGCATAGGCCGGGCTTAGAATTTCAGCGTGTTCAAGCCCCGGAATGGTAGCATAGAAAGCATGCTGTACGTCCTCCGGAAGGCTGGAACTCATGCCCTGTATATACATAAGATCCGTGTCCGTTCCCTCCGGCTCGACGAATAACTGGTGTCTTTTTCTGTCTTTGAATCGCGAAACTTTATCCTCGATTGACGGACAGTATCTTGGTCCCACTCCGACTATATTTCCGGAGTACATCGCGGACTTTTCTATGTTGTCCAGAATGATCTTATGTGTCGTCTCATTAGTATATGAAAGCCAGCAGCTTATCTGGTCGATATAAAAGGTCTTGTCTTCGTTCATGAAGCTGAACGGCACTATCTTCTCATCGCCAAGCTGTTCTTTCATTGCGTCATAATTCAGCGTGTCCTTGTGCATGCGCGCCGGAGTCCCTGTCTTGAACCTGCGGATAGGAAAGCCCAGCTCCTTGAGATTCTCACCAAGCTTTGTAGCCGGTCTGAGTCCTGCAGGTCCGGATACCTTGACGTAGTCTCCTATGAAGATCTTGCCGGCAAGGAATGTCCCGGTGCAGATTATGGCCGCGTCGCATGTATACTCGCTGCCGTCCAAAGTCCTGACTCCCTTGATTTTACATGGGCTTTCATCGCTGCCTTTTGCATTTTTGTCAAAGTTATCCACAAGAAGCTCGGTCACTTCGTCCTCGATCAGATCAAGGTTCTCCTGCTCCCTGATGGTCGCCAGCATGGCTTGATGGTACTTCTCTTTGTCTGCCTGAGCTCTGAGAGAATGGACGGCCGGGCCCTTAGATGTGTTGAGCATCTTGGACTGGATGAACGTCTTGTCGATGTTGATACCCATCTCTCCGCCAAGCGCGTCCACCTCACGGACCAGATGTCCCTTGCCTGTTCCTCCGATGGACGGGTTGCATGGCATCATG
>JBGUME010000108.1:0-2700 GCA_045116695.1 Anaerovoracaceae bacterium
TTCCGTGACTTCAGGCACGGTCTCGAATTCAACGTTCTTGTTGTCATTATCTGCCATATATTTGTCCTCCTTCTGGAAATGATATCATTTTGATATCATATATATATCAAAATGAATGTCCTTTGTCAATAAAGGGTCCTTATACTATAATGTGTGCATGAATGCGGTAACTGTTGCAATAATCGATACGATAAAAGATACGCTGACGCTGATCCCATTCCTTTTTCTGACATATATTGCCATGGAATGGCTGGAGAGAAGGACGGAGGATCAGTCGGTGGATCTTCTTGCGCGAATAGGAAAGTTTGGACACGTCGCGGGTGCCGGCATAGGACTGATACCGCAGTGCGGTTTTTCAGCGGCGGCAGCCAGCCTGTATTCCGGCGGAGTAATAACAGCAGGCACTCTCATGGCGGTCTTTCTTTCTACCTCGGATGAGATGCTGCCTATATTCCTTTCATCGTCGGTGGGAGCCGGCACTATTGGAAAGATACTGGCGGCTAAGTTCGTGATCGCTCTTATAAGCGGCATCATGGTCGACCTCATAGCCGGGCTCGTGCATCACAAGTCTGAGACCAAGCACATACACGACCTCTGCGAGAGAGAGCACTGCGGCTGCGAGGATGAGGAGGGCGGGATACTGCACTCGGCTCTGATACACACGCTGAAGATAACCGGCTTCATATTCGTTATATCGCTGATCCTGAGCCTTCTTATGGAGTTCATCGGGGAGGGCGTCATGGCATCGTTCCTGACAGACGCTCCGATAGCGGGCACCATCGTGACGGCGGTCATAGGGCTCATCCCAAACTGCGCCGCATCTGTAGTGATAGCCCAGATGTATCTGGAGGGATTGCTTACCTGCGGCCAGCTGATGTCGGGCCTCCTGGTAGGAGCGGGAGTCGGACTGCTGGTTCTGGTAAGAACTAATAATAAGTCCAGAGAGAATGCCAAGGTGATAGGTACTCTGCTGGCGCTGGGCATAGCCTGGGGCATACTCATAGATATGCTGGGGATAACTTTCTGAAAATGATCACGAGCAATTACCTGATAATCAATAAGAAACCGCAGAAATTCAGCTCGATGCGCATCGCCGGCAAGGCTGCTGTCTTTATTGACGCTGATGGCAGACCGGTGGATTTCGGAGTGCTCGCTCTTGACGACTCGATATACACCATGCTTGTATGCAGCGAGTTCAGACTGGCCATGCTCGTCATTGACAGACACGGGGAGCGCAGGGTGGAGGGCATCTTCTGGCTTGATGATGAAGAATACGAAAGCTGTGTCAGCGGACTTGCGGACGCAGCCGGTCTGAAACCGTCTGTCCAGGACACCAAGATCAACAGCTACGCCTGGTCGATAGCAAAGAAACTGGATCAGGGCGTACGCGTGAAGGTGACCGATGCCGTTGATGAGAGCGAGATGACAGTGTGTCCGGAATGCGGCATGCTGAACCCGAAGGGCTCGGAGTATTGCCTGGATTGCGGCGCGGAACTCTTGCTCTGACCGGCCGGAATATATATAATAGTCCCGTTGCAGCGTTGACAAACCACCCGCGTCATTACCGCGGAATATGATAGAAAAGGAAAGAACAATGGCAGAAGAAAAGAAACTGACAGAAGAGCTCAAAGAAGAAGTCAAGGAAGAAGTACAGGAAGCTGCTGAAGAGGTGAAGGAGCAGGCAAGACCTCTCTCGTCCACTGAGGCCAACCGCAAAAAGAAAGCTGAAAGAAGAGAGGCGAAAGCTGCCCGCAAAGAGGCAAACAAGGTCGAAGAAAAAAAGAAAAGACCTAACAACGGCGTGCTTGCCATCCTCATCTTTGGAGTTCTCATAGGCATGTTCGTATTCGTAGGCGCGTACAACCATTTCAGTAAGCCTGCAAACATCGAAAAGTATATGGAAGAGAACAACATGGCGGATATGTATACCGACGCACCGGTCGATGAATATACAACTGTTACCATGAAAGCCGACAAGAACACTCTGAAGATCTGGCTCAAGATAGCTGAAGACGCGCCTGAAGAAGTCGTTGAACAGTATCAGGGAGAAGACGGCACAAAGCTGCTCAAGCAGTGGGGCGCATACTACCTGACATCTTTCAAGCCTCTGGCAAGGGGCTTTGGAGCCGAGGTAAAGGTAAAGGCAAAGCAGGGCGATGAATCTGTCAATTATGTGAGAATGTCATACAAGGAAGCCGAGAAGTTCCTTGAGGAAGCTCAGAAGGAAGCGGAAGAAGAGGCGGAAGAGGCCGAGGAGGCCAAAGAAACCGGCGACGCCACTGAAGACAATGAAGCAGATGATGCCGCCGAAGACACGGCAGAAGACTCCGGAAATGACAATTAAACACTAATTAGGCGTCGACGGGGCGCCGGTTATACATCAAATAGATAAAAACGAAAAAACTGCGCATTTGCTGTATTTATTAATACCCACATGCGCATTTTTTTGAGTTTTATCTTTTTTGACCTGCGGAACGACAGCCTAGCGGACTGTGAACCTGTACCCCAGACCGCGTACCGTGATGAGATAACGCGGATTCGAAGGGTCGTCCTCTATCTTCTGTCTGAGTCTGTTGACGTATACCATGATGGCGTTCTCGTCGATTATTGTCTCGCCCCAGATGACGCTGTAGATCATGTCCTTTGAGAAGATGTGATCTACGTTGTCGATAAAGAGCTTGATCATGGAGTTCTCTTTGG
>JBGUME010000109.1:0-2628 GCA_045116695.1 Anaerovoracaceae bacterium
AGATCTGTCTTGCCCTCGTGCACTGTCTTCTTGACGACCGGCACTATCTCGGCCCTGTGGATGAGTTCGTCTGTCGCCAGATCCCACACCTCGCCGCTGTATGGAGCGACCGCAGGCTTTCCCGTAGCCGCAGCGACCTCAGCCGCGAACTTCTCCGTCACAGCGTCCTCGCCGTGGTTGATGAATATCCTTACTCCCGGATCGGTCTTTTTGACCCATTCGCACAGATGCGGTTCATCGGCATGGCTGCTGAACGAATCTATCCTCAGTATCTCTGCCTTGACTGCGATCTCCTCGCCAAAGAGCTTTACCATGTCGGCTCCGTCAAGGAGCTTGCCTCCGACTGTGCCCGGGCTCTGGTATCCGATGAAGAGTATGGTGCACTCCGGCCTCCAGAGATTGTGCTTCAGGTGGTGGCGTATCCTGCCGGCCTCGCACATGCCGGACGCGGAGATGATGACCTTAGGCTCAGGATCTGAGTTGATCGCCATCGATTCCTCGCTGGATACGGTTACCTCGAGGTCAGGGAACGTTACCGGATTGATGCCCTCTCTCAGAAGCTGCAGCGCATCGTCATCATAGTACTCATACATCTCAGTACTGTAAATATTTGTGGCCTCAACAGCGAGCGGGCTGTCCACGTACACCGGGAACCCGTCATGACCTTTGATGAGGCCTTCTTCCTTGATTATCCTGATGTAGTACAGGAACTCCTGCGTCCTGCCGACGGCGAATGCCGGCACTACCAGGTTTCCGCCCCTGTCAAGCGTTGTCTGTATGATGTTGGTAAGCTGCTTCACGTAGTCAGGCTTCTCAGGATGGATCCTGTCGCCGTAAGTGGATTCACATACGACGTAATCTGCATGAGGCGGATCCTGAGGGGAACGTATGAGCGGTTTGTCCACGTTGCCAAGATCGCCCGAGAACAGCAGCGTTCTTTTTACGCCGTCCTCTCTGATAGTGAACAGCACGTTGGCTGAGCCAAGAAGATGCCCGGCATCGATATATCTGATCGTAACACCGTCAAACAATGTCACTTCTGTATCGTATCCCGCCGTCCTGAAGAGAGGCATCGTCTTAAGAACGTCCTCAGTCGTATAGAGAGGAACATATTCTTCATCATCAGCTCTCTTGCCTTTGCGGTTACGCCAGGTAGCTTCAAATTCCTGAATATGTGCCGAGTCCCTGAGCATTATGTCGCAGAGCTGGCGTGTGGCCTCAGTTGAGTAGACCGGCCCTCTGTATCCGTTCGCTACCAGGAACGGCAGCTTGCCCGTATGGTCGATATGGGCATGTGTCAGTACCACCGCGTCGATGTAAGCCGGAGCGACAGGGATCTCGATATTCTCAAAAATATCCGCGCCCTGCTCCATTCCGCAGTCGACAAGTATGTTTTTACCGCCGACTTCCAGTAAAGTACACGAGCCTGTGACCTCGTGAGTGGCTCCTATAAAAGTGACTTGCATAAAGACCTCCGTTATTTGCCCGCCTGTTGAGCAATTTTCAAGACATTCGTGCAAATTACATAAATATCCGTGTAAATTATACTACAAATCTGCATGGAATACCCTTTATTCACAGCAAAATCACAATCCAAAAATTTTTTGAAAAATGTTAGCACTCACTATTGACGAGTGCTAACAAAAATGTTATATTACGGTTGTCAAACAAAAGCGGCACATTTCCGGCCGCGCCAAAACTGTTAAAAATGACTTACATATAAAGGAGGCACACTATGTTTTATCCAAAACTTTTCCACGATGATTTCTTTGATGACTTCATGGGATTCGACTTCCCTCGCCTCAGACCTGCTGAGGACGCAGAAAGAAAGCTCTACGGCAAGCATGTAACCGGACTTATGAAGACAGACATCCGTGATAAGGACGGCAACTACGAGCTCGATATCGACCTGCCGGGCTTCAAGAAGGATGAGATCTCTCTCACTCTTGACAACGGTTATCTGGTAGTCGGAGCATGCAAATCCGTAAACGAGGAAGAAAAGGACGACAGCGGCAAGGTGCTTCGCAAGGAGCGTTACTCAGGCGCTATGCAGAGAAGCTTCTACGTAGGCGAAGGCATCGATGAGAATGATGTCAAGGCAAAGTTCGAAGACGGCGTTCTCAGCCTCACCTTCCCTAAGGAAAAAGAGCCTGAGCTCCCTGAGAAGAAGACCATCATGATAGAAGGCTAAGCAAGTTTCATAAATCTCTCCATACTCTCTTAAATACCTTCAACAGAACGTTATATCAGAAGAAACAGAAACGGGTCCGGATCAGTTCCGGGCCCGTTTCTTTGTTAGTATCGTTTATTTGTTTTTAAAGTATCTCTGTCAGTATCTTTATGAAGAATATGACAAGGACGACTATCATAAGAGGTCTGACAGCCTTGGCGCCCTTGTTCTTGAAGAACGTCACGCCTATGTAGTTGCCCACTATGCCGAACAGCCCTCCTGCCAGTCCCAGAAGTATTATCACCTTTCCGTTCATTAGATATACCGCCAGGGATGACAGATTCGTGGTCAGATTGATCGACTTGGCTATGCCGTTTGATTCTTTAAGGCTTATATGCGCGAATCCGGACAGGAGAAGTATGAGGAACGTTCCCGTCCCCGGCCCGTAAAAGCCGTCA
>JBGUME010000110.1:0-2677 GCA_045116695.1 Anaerovoracaceae bacterium
CCGGGTACGGGCAAGACCACTATCATAAATACGCTCGTGAAGATATTCGACTTCGCGGGCCTTGAGACTGCGCTTGCGGCTCCTACAGGAAGAGCGGCCAAGCGCATGGAAGAAGCGTCCGGAAAGCCGGCGATGACCATACACCGCCTGCTTGAATTCGTATGGTCCGATGAAGACGATACCCTAAACTTCGGCCGCAACGATGAGAATCCTCTGGAGCAGGACGTGATAATAATCGACGAAGCATCGATGATAGACCTGATGCTGATGGACGGGCTGCTGAACGCGGTAAAAGAAGGGACACGCCTGATCTTTACGGGAGACGTTGACCAGCTTCCGTCAGTAGGAGCCGGCAATGTGCTGCGCGACATGATCGCGAGCGAGTGCATTCCGACCATACGCCTCAGGGAGATATTCCGCCAGGCCGAGGGCAGCGGCATAGTCGCGAACTCGCATCTGATCAACAGCGGCGAGTACCCGGCGCAGCAGAGCGGAGACGACTTCTACATAATCAGCAAGAACAGCGAAAACAGCGTAAGCGACACCATAAAGGAGCTCATAGGCGGACGCATACAGTCGGGCTTTGACTTTGTGCGCTCGGCTGACGATATACAGGTGCTGACACCTACCAAGCGCGGCATACTCGGAGCGCCGAGCCTCAATGCAGTGCTCCAGGAGGTCATAAATCCTGCTGATGAGACCAAAGCTGAACTCAAATACGGAAGCGTGACCTTCCGCGAAGGCGACAAGGTGATGCAGCTCAGAAACAACTACGGCGCAGAGTGGCGTACCGACTTCATGTCGGCTGCCGGCGAGGGCGTGTTCAACGGCGATATGGGCATAGTCGAATCGATTGATACAGAAGACAAGACCATGACTGTCAGAATGGATGACCGCTTGATCGACTATTCCGGAGACATGCTTGAAGAGATAGACCTGGCGTATGCCGTGACCGTGCACAAGAGCCAGGGCTCGGAGTTTCCGGCCGTTATAATTCCGGTGCTCAACTTCCCGCCTATGCTCATGACCCGCAATTTACTCTATACCGCGGTCACAAGAGGCAAGAAACTTGTGATCATAGTGGGCGATCCTAACCGTGTCCGATCCATGATCGATAACAACCGCGCGGACGGCAGGTATACGGGGCTCAGAGCACGCCTGATATCACTCGACGCAGACCCGTTCGGAAGGTACTGACTATGGACGGTTCATGGCTCGGAAAACTCAGAAACGAATTGCTGGACCTGGTGTATCCGCCGGGTCTTTATTGCATAAGCTGCGGAAAGATAACGGATGACAGCAGAACATACAGGCTGTGCAACGACTGCATGGCCTCGGTAAACTGGATCACGGACAGGCGCTGCGCCAAATGCGGCAGACCGCTGTCTCCGAACGACCCCGGAGAGACATGCTTCAGATGCTCCGTTAGAGAATCATCGGGCAGCCCTCAATGCTTCGACAAAGGTCATGCCTGCGCAGGCTACGGGGCTGTTGAGCAGTCGGTCATATTTGCGCTCAAATACGGCAGCCGTCCCGACATCGGCGGCACCTTGGGAGAGATACTGTATGACCGCATGGCCTCCGAATACGGAGAAGACGTTCTTGCCGGCATGTACGATCTGGTGACGCCGGTGCCGACGCATAGGGATAAGCAGGCAGTAAGAGGCTACAACCATGCGGATCTCATGGGAAAGAGCTTCGCTAAGCGGGCCGGCCTCCGTTATGATCCGGAGATCGTTAAAAGAACGCGCCCGACATTGCCGATGAAGGGCCTGGGCCCGGAAGCAAGAATGGCTAACATACAGGGAGCGTTTGACGTACGGGCCCGCAAACTCCCGCTGATAGCCGGGGCGCGTATCCTGCTGATAGATGACATATATACGACCGGAGCGACCATAGATGAGATAGCGCGCATATTAAAAGACGCGGGGGCGTCCCGCGTCGATTTCCTTGCTTTTGCAGCAGCAGGCGATATGATCAATTAGACTCCGAGCGCCTCAAGTTCATCCGCGGTCAGGCGCCGGCATTTACCCGGCTCCAGATCAGGATCGAGAGACAGCGGACCCATTGAGAGGCGCTTCAGATATGTGACCTCAGCACCCACTGAGCTGAACATGCGCTTCACCTGATGGAACTTACCCTCGCGTATGGTGATCTCGGCATCAGACGTGTATTCATCTTCCGAAACGGATAATATGTTCAGGTCTGCGGGCATGCACTCAAGCCCGTCAGACAGGACAAGACCTTCCGCAAACAACTCTACATCCGACTCATTGAGTATACCTGACACTTCAGCATAATAGACCTTATCCACATGGTGTTTAGGTGACAGAAGACGGTGCGACAGAGCGCCGTCATTTGTTATGAGAAGAAGTCCTTCGGTATCGCGGTCAAGACGTCCAACAGGAAACAGGTCTCTGCGCTTAGGCTCCGGGATCAGGTCGATAACGGTTTCTTCTCTGTCATCCTCGCTTGCACTGATGACTCCTGCTGGTTTGTTCAGCATGTAGTAAACGAATTCCTCATACTTGATAACAGATCCCTTGAAGACCACACGCGAAGACGCGTCGACGCTGTGGCCGGGATCCTTTATGACCTCTCCGTCGACGACAGCTCCGCCCTTGCGGATATCCTTTTTCAGTTCGCTCCTTGTACCGACACCCATGTCGGACAGATA
>JBGUME010000111.1:0-4266 GCA_045116695.1 Anaerovoracaceae bacterium
CATCCGCCGGAAGGTCCGCCTGTCTGAGCAGCCTTGAACTTCTTTCCGTTCGGAACTCCGCCGCCGATCTCCTCTACTACCTGTCTCAGAGTAGCTCCCATAGGAACCTCTACGAGACCTGTGTTGTTTACCTTGCCGCCGAGAGCGAATACCTTGGTACCCTTTGATGTCTCTGTGCCGTACTGGTTGAACCAGCTTGCGCCGTTGAGGATGATCTGAGGGATGTTGGCATATGTCTCAACGTTGTTCAGAACTGTAGGCTGTGCGAACAGTCCCTTTACAGCCGGGAACGGAGGACGTGGACGAGGCTCGCCTCTGTTGCCCTCGATGGAGGTCATCAGAGCGGTTTCCTCACCGCATACGAACGCTCCTGCTCCGAGTCTCAGGTCGACGTCGAAGTCGAATCCCGATCCGAAAATGTTCTTTCCGAGTACGCCGTAGTCTCTTGCCTGGTCGAGAGCGATCTTAAGTCTGTCTACAGCGATAGGATACTCAGCTCTTACGTAGATGTAGCCCTGGTTTGCTCCGATAGCATAGCCTGCGATAGCCATGGCTTCGAGTACCGAATGCGGGTCTCCTTCAAGGATGGATCTGTCCATGAACGCGCCCGGGTCGCCTTCGTCAGCGTTGCAGGCTACGAACTTCTGGACTTCTCCCCTGTTTGCGGATGCGAACATCCACTTCTTACCTGTCGGGAATCCGCCGCCTCCACGGCCTCTGAGTCCCGAATCGACAACTTCCTTGATGACGTCGTCCGGAGTCATCTCCTTGAGCGCCTTGGCAAGAGCCATATAGCCGTCTCTTGCGATGTACTCGTCGATGTCTTCAGGGTCGATCTTGCCGCAGTTGCGGAGAGCCATTCTCAGCTGATCCTTATAGAACGGAGAATCGACATAGTGGATCTTTTCGCCGCTTGGAAGCTCTTCCATCATGAGGTACTCTTCCACAGGTACTCCGCGGAGAATGTGCTCATTGAAGATCTTCTCGACCATGTCAGGCTTTACTTCCTGATAGAATACGTTGCCCGGATGGACTACCATGATAGGTCCCTTTGCGCAGAGTCCCTGGCAGCCCGTCTGGATGATCTGGATATCGTCCTTCTTGCCGGCAGCGTCGATCAGCTTATTGAGTTCTTCCATGACCTCAACGCTGTGGTTCGACTGACAGCCTGTACCTCCGCAAACGAGGACGTAGGTCTTGACGGCTGCTTCAGCTGTGTCAGGATTGAATCTGATGTCGATCTGACCGCCCTTTGCCGCCTTGATGTCTTTTAAATCTTGCAGTGTTTTCATGACGTGCCCTCCATTATGCGTTATTCGTATTTGGCAAGGATGCCCTCAACTCTGTCAGGTGTCATCTTGCCATATACATCTCCGGCAACGATCATAACAGGTGCAAGTCCGCATGCTCCGACGCAGCGGCAAACCTCAAGCGAGAACTTGCCGTCCGGGGTGCAATCGCCGTCTCCGATGCCGAGGATCTTTTCGACTTCCTCGAGGACTTTGCCCGCGCCTTTGACATAGCAGGCCGTGCCGAGACATACGGCGACGATATACTTGCCCTTTGGCGACATCGAGAACTGTGCATAGAAAGTAGCTACACCGTAACTCTTTTCGATCGGAATGCCTGTTTCATCTGAAATGATCTTCTGTACCTGGTAAGGAAGGTATCCGTAGATCTCCTGAGCCTCCTGCATGATAGGCATCAGGGCTCCCTTCATGCCCTTGTACTTCGCGATCACTTCGAGAAGCTTAGCTTCCTGATCTTTAGTTCCTTTGAAAGGAACGCTTGATACTTTCATCTGCTAGTGCCTCCTTCGTTATCTCTTAATTCCTACAAACTTAATGGGAAATACCTTATTTTTCAACGTTTTCAGGGCATACCCCACCTCGATATCATTTTACATTATTCCGGATAAATGGGCAACCGAATCCTTGTTAAATTTTTGTCGGAAACCGCTTTTTTGCTTTCCGTTTCGTCATGCTTTTCCGGCCGAAGAATGTGCTATAATACCCTAGTCAAAATAAGTGAATGAGGAGATAAAAACTAAAGATGATCTACCCTGATTTTCCAAAAGAAGGTTCATATATAGGAATATGCGCGCCGAGCGCCGGAGTCGGCTCCAAGCTGGACTCGTTCGACATGTCCCTTGAAATACTTCAGCAGACTGGCCTGATACCGGTCGAGACCGAAAGCGTAAGGAATGACGACTGCCCTTCTGCCCCTGCTGATATCCGGGGCGGTGAATTCAACGAACTGTTTGAGGATGATGATATCGATATGGTCGTATGCGCCGCGGGCGGCGACTACACTGTAGAGATGCTGCCGTATATCGATGGAGAACTTGTGAGAGATCACCCGAAATGGTTCTGCGGTTATTCTGACCCTACAGCCATCATGATGTACCTCACCACCGTCTGTGATATCGCTACGATATATGGAGTCAACGCGGGCGCCTGGGACTGGGTACCGCTTCATGAATTCCATTTCAAAGCCCTGTCCGTGCTTTTCGGAGACTTTCCGGTCCAGCACTCCTACGAGATGTACAACTCAACAGGATTCAACGAGGAGACCGAGTCTTATGACATGGATGCTCCTGTAGAATGGCTTCTCTTCAGGGGAAACGGGGACGGCGAACTCGATGAGGGATACGCACTCGATGTTACCGGCAGGCTTATAGGCGGATGCATAGATGTAATAGATGAAGTCATAGGTACCCCTTATGAAGATCTCGAAGGTTTTGTGGAAAGATATAGAGATGACGGATTTATCTGGTTCTTTGACAACTTTGAGCTTACGCCTATGGGTCTGATGTACTCGATGAACAGGCTGAAGCAGATGGGGATGTTCGATAACGCAAGGGCTGTGGTGTTTGGACGCACCTGCTTCACGGGAGATGCGTCTGACGGGGATTACCTTGAACAGCTGGAAAGAGTATTCGGCAGCATGGATGTTCCGGTCATCTGGAACGCTGACATAGGACATACCAGACCTTCGTTCACTCTTGTGAACGGAGCCATGGGACACCTCGAATTCGAGGACGGCTACGCAGAACTCAGCATGGAACTGAGATAAAAAAGACACGCTTCAGGGCATTATATCCCGGAAGCGTGTTTTTAGTTGTCTTTATTTCTACAGCGCGGCAGTTTCTCTTTCGAGCCACGCGGCAGTCTCCTCATCAAGAAGCGGTGTGAGGGTTTTTCTCACCCATTCATGGTATTTGTCGACATATTCAATCTCTTTATCCGTGAGGAGGTCTTTATTTATGGCTTTTCTTTCGTATGGAACGCATGTGAGCGGTTCGTTAACGATATTACCTTCTCCGTCATCTGCAAAGACGATCAGATTCTCTATCCTTACACCATGCGAACCTTCCTTGTAAAAGCCCGGTTCGTTGGACATTATCATGCCCGGCTGAAGCGGGATAGGCACTCTGTCCTTTTTTATAGTGATAGGTCCCTCATGCACGCTCAGAACGTGTCCCACACCGTGTGCTATACCATGATTGAAGTCCAGACCGACCTCATTCATAGGCGCCCGCGCAGCCTTGTCTATATCCACCGGATCAGAATCCGGCGTTATCTTATACGTTGCCAGCGCGATATGGGATTTCAGCACGTATGTATAATGACTGATCATCTCTTCAGTCAGAGGTCCGACCGCTATAGTCCTTGTTATATCGGTCGTTCCGTCATAGTACTGTCCTCCTGAATCGACAAGAAGGAAGCCCTCCGGCTTTACCTCAGTGTCAGTCTCAGGAGTCGGCGAATAATGTATGATGGCTCCGTTCGGTCCGTATCCGGCTATTGTCTCAAAAGAAAGATCAAAGCAATCCTCGCAGCTGAGTCTGAAGTCCTTCAGTTTTTCTGCGACGCCGAGCTCAGTCTTCTCTTCTGTTTCAGCTGTTTCCTTGAGCCACTTTATCATCTTTGTGGCTGCGATCCCGTCCAGTATGTGTGCGTGACGCATCCCCGCTGTCTCAGTGTCGTTCTTGATCATCTTCATCAGAGCGACCGGGGTCAAAGCCTCGTGTTTAGCGGCATCTTCAGGCACGCTGCCGTAAAGAGCCGTATTGCATGTGGCAGGATCGAGCCAAAGCCTGCTTCCCGCAGGTATAGCCGCGACGTCCATATATATGTCGTCATAAGGCCTTAAATCGACGTATGACAGCCTTTCAGGCAATCCCTCAGGCAAAGTCCCGTCCATCACGTACAGCCTTATGCTGTCGTTTGTCAGCAGTATGAACGCAAAGAACACAGGAGTGTA
>JBGUME010000112.1:0-4418 GCA_045116695.1 Anaerovoracaceae bacterium
AGACGAAACAGAAGACAAGTTTGCCGAGCTCGGCATAGAACCTAAGAGCAAAGACGGGCGTCCTGATACAGGATGGATATTGATTGACGGCGGAGATGTTATAGTAAACCTCTTCACAACAGATACCCGTGACAAATATACGCTCGAAAGGATCTGGAGCGACTGCGAATCCATATTGATAGACTGACCCGGGAGATAAATTGAAATGAAAGACAGATACAACTTTTCGGAAATTGAATCAAAGTGGCAGAAGATATGGGCCGAAGAAGGTGCCTTCAGGACTGTTGAGGATGATACAAAAGAGAAGTATTACGTTCTCGAGATGTTTCCTTATCCGTCCGGCAAGCTCCACATGGGCCATGTCAGAAACTATTCCATTGGTGACGTAATAGCCAGATACAAGAAAATGGCAGGTTACAACGTACTTCACCCAATGGGTTATGACTCATTCGGTTTGCCTGCTGAGAACGCAGCCATCCAGCACAATGCGGAACCTGCAAAGTGGACATATGACAACATGGATGAGATGGACAGACAGCTGGCCAGCATGGGTCTTTCGTATGACTGGGACCGCAGGGTCGCGACATGCACTCCGGAGTATTACAGATGGACACAGTGGATCTTCATCCAGTTCTACAAGAAGGGCCTTGCATATAAAAAGGACAACCCGGTCAACTGGTGTCCGAGCTGCCAGACAGTACTTGCAAACGAACAGGTAGTAGAAGGCAGGTGCGAAAGATGCAAAACAGAAGTCACAAAGAAGAATCTGTCACAGTGGTATCTGAAGATAACTGATTACGCTGACAGGCTGCTCAGCAATCTGGATAAGCTCGAAGGCTGGCCTGATAAGGTCAAGACCATGCAGCGCAACTGGATCGGCAAGAGCTACGGCGCTAATATCAATTTTAAGATCAAGGACTCGGATAAGGTGCTTGAGGTGTTCACGACCAGAGCCGACACGCTTTTCGGCGCTACATACATGGTCATGTCGCCTGAACATCCTTTCGTAAACGAACTCGTCGCCGGAAGTCCGCAGGAGGCCGAAGTACTGGAATACCAGGAGAAGGCCCGCCGCATGACGGACATAGAAAGAACTTCTACAAGCAACGAGAAGACGGGTGTTTTCACCGGCAGATACGCTGTGAATCCCGTAAATGAAAAAGAGATCCCGATCTACATTTCAGATTATGTACTCATGGGTTACGGTACAGGAGCCATCATGGCCGTACCTGCGCATGACCAGAGAGACTTCGACTTCGCAAAGAAATTCGGTCTCGACATAATACCGGTAGTTGATCCTGAAGATCCTTCGATCGATCTTTACGATCTCAAGGAGGCCTTCGTAGCAGAGGGCAAGATGATCAATTCCGGCAAATTCGACGGAATGAACAATAAAGAAGCCATCCCGGCAATGATCGAATGGCTTAATGAACAGGGAATAGGCGACAAGACGGTCAATTTCAGACTCAGAGACTGGCTCATTTCGAGGCAGAGATACTGGGGCGCTCCTATACCGATGATCTGGTGCGATGAGTGCGGATGGGTCCCTGAAAAAGAAGAGAACCTGCCTGTACTTCTGCCAACGGACGTCGAGTTCACAGGAAAAGGAGAATCGCCTATAACGACGAGCAAATCGTTCGTCGATACGACTTGCCCATGCTGCGGAAGACCTGCCAGAAGAGAAGTCGACACGATGGATACATTCGTCGATTCCTCATGGTACTTCCTCAGATACTGTGATCCGCATAATGACAAGGCTCCTTTCGACAGAGCCAAGGCGGATTACTGGATGGACGTGGATCAGTATATAGGCGGAGTAGAACATGCCATCCTTCATCTAATGTACGCCAGGTTCTTCCAGATGTTCCTGCACGACATCGGTCTCAGCAAGGAAGAAGAGCCTTTCAAAAATCTGCTGACACAGGGAATGGTCATCAAGGACGGCGCCAAGATGAGCAAATCGCTCGGAAACGTCGTAAGTCCTGCTGAGATCCAGGCCAGATATGGTTCTGATACCGCAAGGCTGTTCATTCTGTTCGCAGCGCCGCCTGAAAAGGAACTCGACTGGTCTGATGAAGGCGTAGAGGGCAGCTACAGGTTCCTCAACCGTGTTTACAGACTGGTATATGAATACATCAATGACATCAGAGGCGACAGGGAAGTTCCTGAGGGATTTACCGCGAATAACGCCGCGGACAAATCACTCAACTTCATGCTGAATACAGCTATCAAGAAAGTAACTGAGGATGCGGGCGGCAGATTCAACTTCAACACTGCCATAGCGTCCATCATGGAACTTGTAAATGAGATGTATAAATACAAGAACGGCGACATCAATCTGCCGCTGTTCAATAAAGCGATCGAGACACTGCTGACATTGCTCGATCCGTTCTCGCCGCATATCGCGGAAGAACTCTGGAGTCAGCTCGGCCACACCGACAGACTGTACAACAGGGCATGGCCTGTCTGCGATGCGTCCGCTCTCGTCAAGGACGAGGTGCAGGTCATACTGCAGATAAACGGCAAACTGAAAGACAAACTTATGCTGCCAAACAATTCAGAAAAGGAGGTAGTTGAAGAAGCCGCGAGAGCATCAGAAAGATTCAAAGAAGCAACAGACGGACACGAAGTGATCAAGGTGATTTACGTACCTAACAAGATAATCAACTTCGTAGTAAAATAGCGGCTTCGTTATTATGGCAACTTATAAAGACAAAGGTAAAAGAAGGGCGAAAGCCCCTGCAAAAGCAATAAAAAAGAACAAGGAAAAAGTCAGGCCGCCTTTCAGGATCATCCCTCTGGGCGGAATGAAGGAGATAGGCAAAAACTGCACACTTATAGAGTGCAATGACGAGATACTCATCATCGACTGCGGCCTGGCGTTCCCTGAATACGAGATGTTCGGCATAGACATCGTCATACCGGATTTCACATATATCAAGAAGAATATAGAAAAGGTAAAGGGCCTGATCATAACTCACGGGCATGAAGACCACATAGGAGCGATACCGTATCTGCTGCAGGAAGTGACAGTACCGGTCTACGCTTCTCCGCTGGCGATGGGACTTATAGAGCATAAGCTCGAAGAGAACTATCTGACATGCGAGCAGCATGTGATCAATGCCGGAGACAGATTCAGGATAGGGGGCTTCACCGTAGAGGCCATCCAGACAAACCACAGCATTGCCGATTCACTGGCTTATTCGATAAAGTTCGCCGGAGGACACGTGTTCCATACCGGTGATTTCAAGATCGACTATTCGCCGCTCGACGGCAATGTCATAGACCTCAACAGGTTTTCCCAGCTCGGCGACCAGGGAGTGGACGTTCTGTTATGCGACAGTACAAACGTGCTCAGAAACGGCTATACGCCGTCTGAGGCGGTCGTAAGAAGCTCAATAGATGAAATATTCGATAACACAGAAAGGCGCATAATAATAGCGACATTCGCCTCAAACGTGCACAGGATCAAATACTTCATCGAAGCTTCCATGAAACATAACAGGCGTATCGCCGTTTCCGGAAGATCCATGGAGAATCTTATGGCTCTTTCAAGGAAGCTCGGATATCTTGATGATATTCCGGAATCCGTATTCGTCGATGTGAACGAAACAAAGCATATTGCCGACAACAAGATAACGATAATCACTACGGGCAGCCAGGGCGAGCCAATGAGCGCTCTGACAAGAATGGCTTACGACAATCACAAGTCTGTCAAGCTCAAGAAGAATGACGTAGTTGTGTTCTCGTCATCTCCGATCCCCGGCAATGAAAAGGTCATTTCCCAGGTGGTCAACAGGCTTTATGAAAAAGAGGTTTCTGTAGTACTCGCGTCAGCTATGGACGTACATGTATCAGGACACGCTTCTTCAGAAGAGCTGAAGCTGATACACACGCTTATAAGGCCTAAGTACTTTGTGCCTGCGCACGGAGAATACAGACATCTGGCAGAGCACGCAAAGCTTGCTCATTCTCTGGGACAGCCAAAAGAGCACATCTTCATTATGGCAAATGGTGATTCGTTGCTGGTAAATGAAGGCGGACCTCGTCTCGAAAAATCTTATACTTCCGGTGAAGACGTGATGGTAGACGGATACGGCGTCGGAGATGTAGGAAGCAAGGTCCTGAACGACAGAAAGAAGCTTTCACAGTCCGGGCTGATCACCATATCCGTGGCGCTCGACCGCGCAACAGGATCGCTGATGGCAAAGCCTACATTCAACACAAGGGGATTCATCTTCGTTGAAGAGCATATGGATCTGATAAACGAGGCGATAAATGTCGTCTATAATACGATAGGAAAGAGCACGTCGGCAGGGGCACTGGATGAGGCATCTCTCACCAGAGCCATCAAGTCGGATATGAAGACTTTCATATATAACACGACCAAGAAGAGTCCGATGATAATCCCGGTGATA
>JBGUME010000113.1:0-5245 GCA_045116695.1 Anaerovoracaceae bacterium
CGATTCAGTTCTGCACAAAACTGGCCGGTAAAGACAGCTGGTTCCTTCCCTTCAATAAGGGATATAACGATGGCGCTGGCAATCCGCCAAATCCGGATGGACTAATGACAGATTATCTTTGGAAGGACATCCTTACCAAGGCAAAGCTATCACGCATCATAGAAAACTACGCGCAGGTCATAGAAGAGGTTGATGAAGATACCAAGAAGAAGTCCATCAAGCAGATTTGGCCGCGATATCACCAGCTTGATTGTGTTGAGAGCCTGCTTGCAGACGTGCAGGCAAATGGTGTCGGCAAGAGGTATCTGATACAGCATAGCGCCGGTAGCGGAAAGTCCAACTCTATCGCATGGCTGGCTCACCAGCTAATTGGCCTCGAGCATGACGGCCATCCAATGATTGATTCTGTTCTTGTAGTTACTGACCGTCGAATATTAGATAAGCAAATCCGGAATACAATCAAGCAGTTCATGCAGGTCAAGAATACAGTCGTATGGGCAGAGCATTCCGGAGACCTGCGGAAAGCCATACAAGATGGCAAGAGGATCATCATATCAACGATTGAGAAGTTCCCATACATCGTTTCAGAGATCGGTCAGGAGCACGCTAATAATAAGTTTGCCATTATAATAGACGAGGCACACTCCGGCCAAAGCGGACGCAACTCTGCCAATATGAATCTGGCTCTTTCCGGCATTGCTACTGACGACGATGCAGATAATGAAGACAAAATAAATACCATGATGGAAGGTCGCAAGCTCGTTTCATCTGCCAGCTACTTTGCATTTACAGCTACTCCGAAGAATAAGACAGAGGAGATGTTTGGCGTCGCATACGAAGAAGATGGGGAGATTAAGCATCGTCCATTCCATGTTTATACGATGAAGCAGGCTATTCAGGAAGGCTTCATTCTTGATGTTCTTCGCAATTACACCACTATCGACAGCTGGTATAAAATAATGAAAACTGTCGAGGATGACCCAATGTTCGACAAAAAACGTGCGCAGAAGAAGCTCCGTGCCTTTGTCGAGGGAAATCCCGAGGTCATTTCAAAGAAGGCAGCAATGATGGTGGATCACTTCCATGAGCAAGTTGTCGCCAAAAAGAAGATTGGCGGCAAGGCGCGAGCAATGGTCGTGACTGCCAGCATTCCGCGCTGCGTTGAATACTACTATGCAATCAATAAGTGCCTTTCTGAGAGACATAGCCCATATAAAACTATTGTAGCGTTTTCTGGGGAGCACAAATATAACGGTGCTGAACCAGCGCTGACTTCAGCTGGCTTGAACGGATTCCCAGACGCTAAGATCCCGAAAGAGTTTAAGAAAGATCCTTACCGCATTCTGATCGTTGCAGATATGTTCCAGACCGGTTTTGATGAGCCGTTGCTGCAAACCATGTACGTGGACAAGCCGCTCTATGATATCGCTGCGGTGCAGACTTTATCGCGGCTGAACAGATCATATCCCGGTAAGGATGAAGTGTATGTGCTGGATTTTGCTAACAAGACATCAACTATCGAAGAGGCTTTCTCTAAGTTCTACCGGACAACGATTCTTTCCGGCGAGACCGATCCGAACAAACTCTATGACTTGATTTCTCTAATGGAGAGCTATCAGGTGTACGACGATAGCGATGTTAATAAGCTCGTGGATCTATTCCTTAGCGGAGCAGAGCGTGACAGACTTGATCCAATTCTTGACGCATGCACGGCTATTTATAAACAGCTTGAACTTGATGATCAGATCAAATTTAAGAGTGCTGCTAAGTCTTTCGTGCGCACGTATGGCTTCCTCGGAGCAATCCTTCCGTATGGGAATATCGAGTGGGAAAAGTTATCCATTTTCCTTAACCTGCTTATTCCAAAACTGCCATCACCGCGCGATGATGATTTCTCAGAGGGCATTCTGTCGACAATTGATCTGAGCAGTTATCGAAATGAAGCACAGGAGGCTATCTCCATCAAACTGGAAGATGAGGATGCAGAAATTGCTCCCGTTCCTGCTGGCAAGGTTGGTCACATCGTTGAGCCTGAGATGGATTTGCTTTCAAAGATAATCATGGATTTCAACGATATGTTCGGAAACATCAACTGGAATGATGCTGACAATGTTCAGCGGCAGATTCTCGCCATTCCTGAGATGGTCTCAAGGGATAAGAAGTATCAGAATGCCATGAGAAATTCTGACGCTCAGGAGGCACGTACGGAAAGTGAGCGTGCTTTGCAGCAGGTTATTTTCTCTATCATGGCAGACAATATGGAGCTGTTTAAACAGTTCCAAGACAATCCGTCATTCAAAAAATGGCTCTCTGACCTTGTCTTCAACCTCACTTACAATCCTGAGGGCAAAGAATACTATATGCCGGGATCAGAACATAAGGCTGTGACTTATGACTTTTCACAGCAGGAAATGCTAATGGTGGCCGAGGAACCGGCACCCTATGGAGACAAGGATAAAGAATAATTTAGAGGTGGATTATGAGTGTCGGGCTGTCAAAGACTATTAAAGACAAAAATATGGACACGATCTTCACTGAGGTTCTTCATTCTGAAAACCTCGGTCTGGCGCGTCCAGAACAGCTGCGCCTTTTTCGCCTGCTCATTCGTGATAGCAAATTCTACCGTGATGATGTAGAGACATGGTTGTATAGAAATATTGGTAGATATGTTTTTTCAAGAGCGAAACTTGAACAGTTTCGTCAGGACGATGATCTGGATGCTGCGATAGAACGTGCACTTCAAACGATGCGCCAAAACGGAGTTGTCGATGAGAAAGGAAGTGGAAATGAGCTCGGTGAAATGATGGTCTATGCTTTTCTCGAAGGAAAGCTGAAGGCAGGAAAGCTTATGAGCCGTGTTGAACTTGCTACGGATCTATCTCAGTATAAAAGTGTTGCAGAAAGCATTCATATGCTATCCGATGTGGACGGCACAGGTACGCCATACAATCAGATGGTTTTTGGTGCCTCCAATATTATGGGAGACCTGAGGGATGCTATCGACAATGCATTTAATGCAATTATGAGGATCAAAAACCACTCTTCTCGTGAAATACAGATGGTCGAGAAAACTGCGTTTGACCGGTTTTATGATCCTGCGGACATAGATTTTCTGAAAAAGGTGCTAATCCCGGAACCGAATGTTGGAAGCAACTATGACACTGCATACGGATTGTTCCTTGGATACACTATGGGAATCGATATGAAGAATCATCCCGGGGAAAAGTACGAAGATCTTGTGTCCGCGAAGATGGCACATGATATAAAAGTTACGGCTCCATATATTGTTCAAAAGATCAAGGATAACAATCTTGGTATGCACTCGTTCTATGTGTATGTTGTTCCGTTTGAGGATGCTGAACGGGATAAGCTCGGGATCATGGACAACATTATGAAGGGGGCGATCAGTTTATGAGTGATTCTCAGAAAATCAAACTGGGCGATGCCATCTTCAATGATATAGGCGACAATGACTACTTAAACGTACTATATGACAACATGCTCTACAACTATGCCATCCTGAAGCTTCATTTGGAAGGCTGGCGAGAACCAAGAAATGTAGATGTCAATGCTGCACTACGTTTTGCTGATCTGCTTTCAAAATCAACACATAAGACAAAGGCTGATGAGCATAAAATGTGGGCACAGGAAATTGTGACTCTGCTGCTTGAATTATGCCCTCAAAATGAGGATGTATCCTATTATGCCGGATCGGTGTTATCAAGTGTTGGCAACTTTCGAGGCATAGAGAATATCAAGACAGAGTATGTGGAATCGACTCTGCAGGAAAAGGCATATTCTATCTTTTGTGAGGAGTATCTCGCGGTACCAGCAGAGCAAGGGAAGAAGTTCTTCATTCCGCAAAAGAATATATATGACAAGTTAGATAATCCGTATTTCAGTTATTCCGCACCAACGTCTATGGGTAAGTCCTTCATCATGGAGGTGTTTATCAAAGAGCAGGTGATGAGCGGTGCAAAGCTGAATTTTGCTCGTATTGTGCCGACCAAGGCGCTTATTAATGAAGTGCGTAAGGACACAATCGATGGGCTGGATAAGCTTCTTGAGGAGATGAACTATAGCGTGGTTACCGCTGCCAGTGATTATTCACTGGAGGAAGATCACAACTTCATTCTTGTGATGACTCCGGAGCGGCTTCTCTATCTGCTTATCAGCAAACCGGACTTCAAACTGGACTACATATTTATCGACGAAGCCCACAAATTGACAGGCAAGAACAGCCGGGCTCCGTTCTATTACAAGATTGTGGATATGCTGGCTCGACAAACTCCTACCATGCCGCACTTTATATTTGCGTCGCCTAATATTCCTAATCCGGAGGTGTACCTGAAACTCGTAACTGAGGCAGAAAAAGGAACGGAGAACGCCCTATCATCGACCTTCGCGCCGGTGTCGCAGTTCAAGTTCCTCATCAGCCATGAGTCGAAATCTATCCGAATATTCAACGATCACACTCAGGACTCCATCTTCATCTGCAAATACGGCAATGAAAAAATGTCTGTGGTAGACTTCATGAACATCATGACACAGGCAGACATGGACAGGCCACTTCTGGAGCGAAAAAGAAATCTGGCCTATTTCAGCGGCAAGGATGCAGCCATAAATGCAGCACGCGCCTATGCGAAAGATAAGGATGATATAGATGATAGTGATCTGGCTGCGCTTGCAAAAGACATCCGCGATCAGGTGCATGGCGAATACTTTCTGACTCAGCTCATTAAGAAAGGCGTTGCATACCACATCGGTTATCTACCGGCTTCGATACGGCAAAGAATCGAGAGATTATTCAAAGACGGGAAGATCACCGCAATGTTCTGCACAAGCACGCTGATAGAAGGTGTAAACCTACCGGCGGATAATCTGTTCATTACGAACTATCGCAGCGGCAGGCCGCCTATGACGAGTGTTGAATTCCGAAACTTAATCGGACGTGTTGGAAGGATCAAATTCAACCTTTACGGGAACGTGTTCTTCATAAGTGATGGCAATCAGGTAAAAGAGAAACAATTCGTAGAGCTTTTGAAGGAACCAATACCTGAACAGCGACTTTCTGTAGTTCAGGACTTGAAGCCAAAGTATAAAAAACATGTTGTGAATACGTTCCTGAGCGGAAGCTCCGTGATCGAGCCTTACGAAACGAAGGGTGGGCAACGACAGTCCGAGGAAGAATACGTCATGATGCGCAAATTTGGCCTTATTCTTCTTCAGGACATCATGGACGACA
>JBGUME010000114.1:0-3078 GCA_045116695.1 Anaerovoracaceae bacterium
TCATCTCCCGGTGAAGTAGTCAGCGAGAGCGAGCCAACATGGAGTATCTTAGGCATGCCCACGGAAAGAGCGCCTGTGGTCTCTTCAACAGTCAGCTGAGTATCAGCGCCCGGTTTTCTGTAAAAGGAAAAATCACGCTCGCCTTTTTCATCTACCGAAACTATCGCCATGGTTGTCGGCTGATAATCATCATAATATAAGCCACTGATGTCGACATTATCTTTCTTAAGTGTGTCCGCGAGGCTGCGTCCGAAAGCGTCATCTCCGACCTTGCCTATAAAACCTGTTGAAACGCCGAGTCTGGACGCGGCCACCGCGACGTTTGCCGGAGCTCCGCCCGGAAACGCGGTGAATTCACCATTGCCGTTTTCGTCTGTCCCTCTCTGAGTAAGATCTATGAGAAGTTCTCCCAATGTAATGATTTCTGCCATGATTCCCTCCTGTCGCATGGTGATTATATATTATTTCTCTGTTACACTTCCAGTACTGCGCGTATCCCGCGGTCCAGATATTCGTTCCAGAATGCCCAGTCATGACGGCCCGGACCTTCTTCAAAGACAAAGTCCGCGGATTCCGAAGCCAGAAAGTCCCTCAATTTACGGTTCGGGCCGATGAGGCTGTCATCAGTACCGCAGGCAAAGTATATTTTAGGTATTATCCGGCCTTCCTTTTTCAGTTTTTTGTACAGATATTCCGGGTTTTTATCCGATTTTATCAGTTTTTTCGGATCGCCGAATGTGTCGGCTATCATCTGCGGCGGAACCACTCCGTCCAGGCTCCCCGACGCGATACCGTCTGTTATGAGAGCGGATGACAGAGCGATGCAGGCCCTGAACTTTTCAGGGTGTGAAAGCGCTGCGCAGAGCGAACCGTAGCCGCCCATCGAGAGCCCTCCGATCATGCTGTTTTCCCTTGTCATCTTTATCCCGAATGTCATGCCGATATACTCAGGCAGTTCTTCCGTTATGAACTTTCTGGCGTTAGCTCCCATGTAGCCCTTGTCCAGATAGAAAGTGTTGCCGGTGGTAGGCATAAATATGTTTAGATTGTATTGTATTGCCGCCCACTGCGCCATGCTGCCGTAAAGCCAGTCTGTATCAGTACCGGTGAGTCCGTGCAGCAGTATAAGGTTCATTGGTTCGCGGTCGTAATGCCTTTTGTCACGTACCTCCTCCATCTCCACATCATTGGGCAGTATAAAACTGAAGTTGGTATGCAGCATTATCGACTGCGAGTGAAATTCCATTCTTCCGCTTGCCATTTATCCTCTCCTGTCTCAGTTTTTCAGCTGATACGCGGTCACATCCATCTGGACGCTGCCTTCAGCTGAAAAACTTATTCCGTCCGCTTCCGACGGCGTATAGTATGTCAGCGACATCACCTGCTCGCCTCCGTTCACGAACACTTCAGCGCTCCACTTATCTATCAGTATCCTCAGGCTCAGACTGCCGTATGAATACTTAGCCCTGTAGCTTCTCCTGGCAGTCATCTCACTGCACTGGCCGCTGTGGCTTCTGTCTATCGTGATCAGTGATCTGGCCGGTTTGTAACTGAGCCTGATGAAGTGATCGTCATCCTTAGCGAAGTCTATGTTGAACTCCCTGTAGAGAGGAGCGCCTACTTCATACGGAGCGATCTCCACTTCCAGCTCTATCGATCTGCCGGATATGCCGTCAAAACTGCGCTCCTCATCCTTAAGCAGCACCCCGTCATAGTCCAGCCTGTTCTTTCTGTATTCACAGAGCTCTCTGACCGGCCACTGATATAGCTTTCCGTCCCTGTATTTGAGCTCCCGCGGTATGGTC
This sequence comes from Anaerovoracaceae bacterium, assembly GCA_045116695.1. GTDB lineage: Bacteria > Bacillota > Clostridia > Peptostreptococcales > Anaerovoracaceae > Crickella. Next base: position 1,806 of record JBGUME010000114.1, read on the forward strand.
ATCTGTCCGAATATGCGCGCGCCTGCAGGTCCGTGGATATATCCATCCGGGGCCTCTACAGGAACAGCGTACTGCAGTCCCGGTCTTGTCAGGTCATCGCTTGCGTCCGCTAAGTTTCCGTGCTTCGGATCCTGCATCCAGCCGATCATGATATGCCGGCCGTCCGGAGCTTCCATTACCTGTGGAGCGTAGAAATCCAGACCGATATCCACAGGCTCATATCCTCCGTCCGGAGTGAATGTCTCAGTTTCCTCATCGTATTCGCCGGCTATGCAGCAGACATTGCTTCCCTGCGGAAATCTTACCGATCCTACCGCTTCATCAGCTTCAGCCTGCATGTCCATAGGGCTTGCGATCAGTATCTGCTTGCCGTCCAGCTCAAAGAAGTTCGGACATTCCCACATGACGCCTATCCTGCGGTGGTCTTCAAACAGCACCTTGTCGAATTCCCATTCGAAACAGTCATCGCTCCGGAACAGTACGAGCTGTGTACCTTTTTCATGCAGATAATTGCCGTCTCTGGCGGTCTCTCCTGTTCTTCCTGCCGCGGCAAGAAACCTGTATGTGCCGTCAGACGCCTGCCAGATATACGGATCCCTGAATTCGTAAGGATCGCAGTCCTCAGGAAGATCTTCTGCTTTTATTACGGGATTGCTTTCAAGTTTTTCAAACTCAATGCCGTTTTCAGTTTCCTTCGAAACAGCTACACACTGTGTCTGAAGCCATCTGCCTTTGTCGAGAGGGTCTTCGCTGCTGTCCCCGCAGCCTGTGTACATAAGAAGCTGTCTGCCATCCGGCAGCGTTATCGCAGTACCTGAAAAGCACCCGGACTTATCATATTCCGTATCCGGAGCCATTGCCGCCGGTAGATATTCCCAGCTGATCATGTCGCTGCTTACCGCGTGGCCCCAGTGCATCGGCCCCCAGTACGAGCTGTATGGATGGTACTGATAGAAAAGATGATATTTACCTTTGTAAAAGGAGAACCCGTTTGGATCATTGAGCCATCCTGTACGCGGCGAAAAATGGAAGACCGGTCTGTCCGTCTCCGGGATCTTTGCCGTCCCCCTTTCTTCATATTCTCTTGCTTTCTTTAATTCTTTGCTGATCACTTGTACTACCTCAGATTTTATAAATATCTACCTGCCTCGCAGGATAGTCTCCCGTCAGCTGCGGAAAGGTGTATCCGTTTTGCATCAGTGTCTTTCCGCGGCACTCAAACTCTCCTCCTACTGAATAGACTGCATCAGGATCCAGGCCCTTCAGCTTTACA
>JBGUME010000115.1:0-2476 GCA_045116695.1 Anaerovoracaceae bacterium
CGCCCGGCAATCCGACTGAGGTTAATCAGTGTATAGAAAAAGGAGGCGTTGCTGCCTCCTTAGACTATCTGCATTGCTATTATCCTATATTCCAGCGCTCTTGTATTCTTCGACCTGTGCTTTTAAATCTTCCAGATAACTGTTGTAAAAATCCGTTCCAGGCTGATTGCTGCTGTTTGAACCGTGTCCGTTCGCTTCGAACCAAGCTCTGTTTGTATATGGGTTTCCTCCCTCCGGATAGAATACTTCGTGTCCATTTGCACCGTACTGGCCCTCGGCCTCGTATACCATCCCGACAACTCCGTATTCTTTCAAGCTCCACGCTCTTAATGCATTTGCTCCGCCGATGCATTTATACATGCTCACGCCGTCGACCTGTTCATAATAATCGTAATGCTCGAACATATACGCGCTGATTGCCGCCATGTCTGCCATATATGAGCTTGTATCATATTCTTCAACGGCCGCTTGTGCAATTTCATAGGCTCTCTGGATAGCCGGCTTTGGAGTAATAACGAGCTCGCCCGTGCTAATGAACTCATCATCTGATAAGACGCCATCGTTGTTGAAGTCATAGTAGGCATCTATATGTACCGTTCCGCCTACAAACCCGTCATATCCGAAGTTGTTGTATGTATTGAAATAGAGCCTTTCCGGATGCTCCGAATTTTCTCTATACATTGTTAGCCTGTTATCGTCAGAGTCAAGCACAAAAATTGCTTCAAAGTCATTCCCTGCATAGTTGGAATACTTTTTCGTTTCTTCTCTGACTATCAGCTTGGCAAAGGATGTGTCTCCGTTGTATACATCGACTTTTACAATGCCGTCGCCGTTAAGGTTTACCGCTACCCCTTTTACCGTAACGCCGTTTCTCTGGACAAAAGTGAATCCATTGGATGTCCATGTGGCGTCTATGCTGCGGTCATATGACGCCGGTATGGCAATCTCCGATCCGCCCGTCTCGCTGTCCCAGTATACGCCGTTCTCGTCAAGCCACATGGTGCAGTCGTTACCTGCGTAGTTTACGCATTCGATCTTCGTCCTTGGGACTTCAGGCTCTGCAGGCTGGTCCGGGTTAGTGCTGCCACTGCCGTCGGTCACTGTGATATCTATCGTCTTGCTCTTGCCGTTCAGCTCGCTCTTTGCGGTAAGCGTCACCGTGCCAGCGCTCTTAAAGACAAGGCTGCAGATCCTCGTTGTCTTTTTAGACGAGGTGAATGTACTTGATATCGTCGCTATGGCCGGATCGCTGACAGACCAGCTGACAGCACCGGACGATGCCGTGGTGTAATCATACACATCTCCGTTGAGCGTGATGTCTGTCGGCCCCGTAAGGCTTGCCGCCGTGAACACCTCGTCCTTGTCTCTGTCCATAATAAACTTTACGGTTTTATCCGTGACCAGCGACGCGCCGCCGAGGGTAATGGACCTGACCGATCCCGATTTTTCTATATATTCTCTTGCGGCTTCCGGGGTTTTTGGAGCCGTCAATATGATCGGGGCATCTTCCAGCATCGCCAACGGCCCTCCCGTCAGTCCGTCAGGGAAATTATATGCATATGTCAGCACTACTGTCTGCGGTTCATCAAAGAACGCTTCCGCTACTGCCGTTGAGGTCTCAAACCTTGTCGGCCCCCAAAGCCTCTCCGGTTCATAGCCGAGATCACTGATTTCTCTCTCGACCTTATTTGTAACTACTCCTGTACCGCCTATAAGGTAGATGTTTTCCGTGCTCAGGCTTTGGATGTATTCCTTCTGACTATCTGAAAGCGTTCTGTCAACAAGCAGGATCGGCTTTCCGGCTGCTGATGCAGACAGGCTGTCCGCATAGCCAAAAGCTGAGCAGACCAGGAGATCCTCATCGTCGACCTCTGCTGCCTTCAGGATCTTGAGGTTCGTCTCAAACCTGTCCTTGCCGCCAAGTCTTACCGGTTCTATTCCCTTAGCTCTTATCTTGTTCTCGAACGCCGTACTTACTACTCCTGTACTGCCAAGGATATACACTATTCCGTCGTCCGCGATGTTTTCTTCAATATAGTCAACAATGTCATCCTCTAACAAAGGATGCACAATAAGGATCGGGGCGTTCTTCACCTTGGCCAGATATCCGCCTGACAGCGCGTCAGGAAAGTTCTGACCATAGGCCACGACCACGTTCTCAAACTTTTCAGAACCTGATACGCTCCTGTACTTTTCTGCCACCTCTTTGGCGGTATCATATCTGGTCTCTCCGAAGATCCTGATGTCTTCCTCCTCGACATCATTTGTGGCGTGCACATCAAGCACTCCCGCTGCGAACGGGATCATCGTAAAGGCAACTGCAAAGGCCACCGTTATGGAAGCCAGTTTTTTTATGATCTCTCTGCTCTTTTTCATGTTGTCACCTCGTCAAAATTATTGATCTTCCCTTCGTTTCAACTGCGTTATACACTATCGACAAAAGCAAAGTCAACATTTTGCGGCATGCGATTTTTAT
>JBGUME010000116.1:0-2030 GCA_045116695.1 Anaerovoracaceae bacterium
CGCTACGATAGGGCCCATGGCTGCAGGAGGCAGGATGGCATCGATCCATCTGGTGCCCACGAACTTTATCAGTATCGCGACGGCGCACATCATCAGTCCAGTTACCACGAATCCGCCTAGCGCGTATCTGTAGCCGAGCTCAGGGTTGTTCATTACGATGAGCGCAGGGGATATGAACGCGAATGAGGAACCGAGGTAAGCCGGAGCTTTGCCCTGGGTGACAAAAATAAAGATAAGCGTTCCGATACCGTTCATGAGAAGGGCGATGGAAGGGCTTATCCCGAAGATGTAAGGTACCAGCACGGATGCGCTGAACATAGCGAATGTGTGCTGGATGGAGAGAGGAATACCTTTACTCAGAGGCACTTTCTCCTGGATCTGGATGATCTGTCTTTGCTTAGCCATGATTGTCTCTCTTTCGTTAGCGGGATTTTTATTGCGGTAATTATATATAAACATATATTGAGAAGACAATAGAGAAAAACACAATATCTTGTATTAAAAAAAGTGAAAAGGTGTTATCATATATACATCTATGGGAAAAGAGATAGATGAAAAAACACTGAAAGAGGCAAAAGAAAAGCTCGCCTGCAAGATAGAGCCGGCCACGTACGGTGACGGCAGTTCTTCAGGTGGTTCTTCGCATGCCTCCGGAGGGCAGGCGGATTTCATCGATTCTACCGGAAAGGTGCTGCTTACGCAGATGACGAGTGCCGGCGGATGAGGCGCCAAAATAGGGCCGGGAGTCCTATCGAACCTTTTGGCGGGTCTGCCTAAGATAAGCGACCCGCGCATACTCGTCGGTTTTGAGAGCAGTGATGACGCATGTGTCTATAAACTGACCGACGACATAGCGGTCATAAATACAGTGGATTTCTTCCCGCCTATAGTGGACGATCCGTACATGTTCGGACAGATCGCTGCCGCTAACGCCCTGAGCGATGTCTACGCGATGGGAGGGCAGCCTAAGCTCGCCATGAATCTCCTGACTTTCCCTAACGGAAAGCTCCCGCTTGAAGCAGTCAAGGGCATTCTTGAGGGAGGCAATGACAAGGTAACAGAGGCAGGAGCGACTATAGTAGGCGGACACAGCATAGATGACAAGGAGCCTAAGTACGGACTGTCAGTCACGGGCTTTGCTCATCCGGACGATATACTCAGCAACAGCGCCAATGCGGGCAATCTGCTGGTCATTACAAAGAAGATCGGAACAGGCATCCTTACTACTGCTGCCAAGGCAGATCTTCTGACTGAAGAAGAGAACGCCGAGATAGAGGCGACCATGGCATTCCTGAACAGATACGGCTGGGAAGCCATGCAGGGTGTCAAGGTCGACGGATGCACAGACATCACAGGCTTTGGTCTTATAGGCCACGCCGCGGAGATGGCAAGGGCAGGGAACGTGACACTTGAGCTCTACAGCCACAAGGTGCCTGTATTCCCAAGAGCTATAGAGATGGCGTCCATGGGAATAATACCGGCAGGGGCTTACCGCAACAGAGACTATACGGGTAAGGAAGTCATAGAATTCCTCTCGAAGGATCCGGATAAAGACGCGGAACTGAGAGCAAGGATCGACTGCCTGTACGATCCGCAGTCATCCGGAGGCCTGCTGATAGCCGTGAACGAAAGCGAACTGCCGAGGCTCACGGAACAGCTGGGAGAGAAGGGCTGCGAGACCGCTGTCATAGGCTGTTTCAAGCCGAAGACAGGAAAATACTCGATCGAGATACACGATTAAAGACCGTAAAAAAACAATAAAAAAGCTGCAGAGTCATGTGATCGCAAGGTTCTGCAGTTTTTTAGTCACATAAAATTATTTAACAATAAGTATATACTTGTCTATTCGCTTAGCTTGCCTTTGACATATGCACTGAAAGCTTCAGCGGCAGGCGAGAGCGATATGCTCCTGAGCCTGATCATGTAGAAACTGCGGTCTTCATTGAAATCCTTGATGTTCGCGACCCTGACCCTACCTCCGAGAGACGAAGCTATCTTCTCGGATATGATGGCGCATCCAAGTCCGGCCT
>JBGUME010000117.1:0-3334 GCA_045116695.1 Anaerovoracaceae bacterium
GACCTCAGGAACACAAGTCATGACCGTGTGTCACTGCATCGTTATTTGCGACAGGCACACGGTCTTTTCTTTTCCGGGCAGTATGGAAAGGAGGCGATGAAAATGCCATGCCCACACTACAAGATAAAGATAAGCAAGAGATCCAAAGGACACTGTGCTGTTGCTCAGGCTGCTTACCAGTCCGGCGAGCGTCTCTTCGATGAGCGGACCAACCGAACAAAAAACTACAGCGACAAGCGCGGCATCATCTACACCGAGATCATGCTCCCGGTGAATGCTCCGCCGGAGTTCATCGACCGCAACACGCTGTGGAATTCTGTCGAAGCTGTCGAGAACAACTGGAACTCGCAGCTTGCCAGAAGGTTCGTGATCGCTCTGCCGAAGGAGCTGACGATGGAGCAGAGAGTCGAGCTAATCAGAGAATACTGCTATGAACAGTTCGTGTCCAAGGGAATGATCGCCGATATCGCGGTCCACGATCCGGATCCTCCGAATCATAATCCTCATGCTCATGTCATGCTGACTCTGAGGCCGATGGACGAGCACGGAAGATGGATGGAGAAGGCTCACCGCGAGTATGTGCTCGATGAGAACGGCGACCGCATCCGTGATGCTAAAGGCAAGTGGAAGTTCCGCAAGGTCCCGACTGTAGACTGGAACGAGCACAGCAACTGCGAGAAATGGCGGCACGCTTGGGAAGAGATACAGAACAGATACCTTGAAGCTGCCGGACGTTCCGAGAGAGTGAACATGAAGTCCTACGCCCGTCAGGGAATCGACAGGATCCCGACTGTACACATGGGACCTGCCGTGACTGCGATGGAGCGTAGGGGCATCATGACCAACATCGGAAATCTCAACCGTGACATCAAAGCAGCCAACAAGCTGATGGATGTTCTCAAGAGGACGATCATCAGACTGATCGGCTGGCTTGAAGAGATCAGGCAGGCGATCGCTGAGATCGAGATGCAGCCGAAGGAAGTGCCGCTTGTCGATCTTCTTGTGCAGAGCTTCGAGGACAGCAAAACCGACCGCCGCGGAAGGGTGTTCGTTACTCAGGGCGAGGCCGACAACTTCGCAGCAGTAACAAAGTATATGCGCGAGCATGACGTTCTGACTGTTGAGGATCTGGATACGAGACTCACCGAACTGAACGCAAACGCTCTCCCGATCAGAGATCAGATAAAGCAGCTGAGCAGCAGGATCAGAACGATAGAGAAACTCATCGAGCACGGTGACCGCCGTGCTTCTTTGGATGCTGTTCATAGTGAGTATCTGAACATCCACTGGAAGGGAAAGAAAGAGAAGTTCGCCAAAGAGCATAAGGACGAGCTTGAAGCTTGGAAACAGTCCGACAGATATATGCGAAAGAACCTGCCGGATCAGCAGTACAACGGCGAAGCACTGAGAGCGGAGCTTTCTTCTCTGACCGCTGAACTCGATTCACTGACCGGGAAGATAAGACCGCATCAGAAAGAAGCCGAGATGCTGAAAGAGGTACGTTCGTATGTAGAGAAGCTCCTGCCGGAACTTGTGCCGGACGGTGAAGCACTCACGCCTGAGCGCAGGCAGGAGAAGATCGCAGCAGTTCAGGAAAGACTGACGAAAGCAAAAGCTGAAGCAGAGAAACGTGCTGCCGCTTATGAGAAGAGCAGACAGACCGCAGACAGAGATGACAGAGGGAGGTGACCGTAATGGAATTGACACAGGAGCAGGAAAGCGTGCTTCATATTCTGGATCTGACCGAGAAGGGCAAAGCCAGGAACAGTATCACAAACGCAGAGATGATCCTGTCCTTTGATCCGCTTCTGAAAGGAGCGATCCGTTTCAACGAGCTGACACAGCGGGTCGATATCGTTAGACCGCTTGGATGGGATCGCGGCAGTTTCGGCAAGGCCATCACGGACAACGACCTTTACAACATCCATCTGTACTGCGAAAGGACTTACGGCATCAGTTCCATGAAGCTGATCGAAGAAGCGATCCATATAGTGGCGAACAGGAACAGCTATCATCCGGTCAGGGACTTTCTGAACAGTCTTGAATGGGACGGGCAGGAGCGCGTGCGTTACGCGCTCCGCCATTTCCTTGGAGCCGATGACAGCGATTATACTTATGAGATCCTGAAGTTCTTTATGCTTGGAGCTATCTCCAGAGTATTCAGACCGGGGATCAAGTTCGACTATATCATTTGCGTAGTCGGCGATCAGGGAGCCGGGAAGTCGACATTCTTCAGGCTTCTTGCAGTCGAGGACGAATGGTTCACGGATGACCTCAAGGATCTGGAAAGCGGCAAGGTCTACGAGAAGCTTCAGGGCCACTGGATCATCGAGCTGTCAGAGATGCTTGCCACCAACAATGCCAGGAGCAATGAGGCCATCAAGAGCTTTCTCTCCCGGCAGAAAGAGATCTACCGCACTCCTTATGAACGCTATCCGAAAGACAGACCTAGGCAGTGTGTGTTCGCCGGGACTACGAACAAGATCAGTTTCCTTCCGAGCGACAGGACGGGAAACAGACGGTTCCTACCGATCGCCTGCAATGAAAGCGAGGCTGAGGTGTTCATTCTTGATAATGAGAAATATTCCAGAGAGTATATCCGCCAGATGTGGGCCGAGGTCATGGAGATCTGGCGCAGAGGCAAGGTCAGCCTGAAGCTCTCGCCGGAGATCGGGGCTGAGGTGAGGCAGAGGCAGCGTATGTTCATGCAGGAAGATGTTGATGCTGGACTGATACTGTCGTTCATGCAGGACTTCCCCGGAGATAAGGTCTGCTCCAAGATGCTTTTCCGGGAAGCACTTCATAATGAGTACTCACAGCCGCAGAGATGGCAGACGAACGAGATCAATGACATCATGAATCAGCTTATCCGCGATGGAACGCTGGAGGGGTGGCGGTACTTCGACAGTCCGCGCCGGTTCGGCTCTGACTACGGTACTCAGAAAGGCTGGGAGCGGATCGCAGATGTCAACGAAGGGGTGTCAACGGAATGTGGTTTTTCACAGATGACCACATTCGAGGACATCCCTTTTTGATTTCTGCAGCTCCGTTGACATGGTTCGTTGACGCTTCGTTGACATATAAATACTGCCCGGAGAAGCATGAAAGCATTGAATTTACTGGATTCTTATTATTGATGTCAACGAAAAACGTCAACGAAGGGTAAAAAAGTGTTTTGAAGGGAAAAGGCTACCTCAAAAAGAAAAAAGTGTTTAGGTGTTCGTTGACGTTTACGTTGACATACTACCCGGAGAAAGACTTCCGACCGGATAGTATAAATATGCGTTTGCCGTTGGTCGCAAAGATCAGCGGCTTTTTCTATTGTATCAATATG
>JBGUME010000118.1:0-4773 GCA_045116695.1 Anaerovoracaceae bacterium
CCCTTGAACACCTGAAGCTTGGTTTTGACATCAGAGTAGCATATCAGCGCGAAGTATCCTTCATCCACTCCCGAAAGATCCACAAGCACCTCTGAATTGCCCTGTGCAGAGGACTCATCATACACGGCATCCCTGAATTCAGGAACTTCATATGAAGAATCCGAATCAGCAGGTTCACCGCCGGATGCAGGCGCTCCTCCGCCTCCACCGCAGGAAGTAAGCAGAGACATCAACACGATGATCAAAGTCGCTGTAATAATATTCAGTATGACCGGAAACCGCTCACTTCTCATTTGCGTACCTTGCGAAATCACAGCCGCAGAAGTTCTGTCTGTAAAGTCCGTATCTCTTGGACAGCTCCACACTGCGGCCGAAACCGTTCTTTTTCTTGAAATCTATATCCAGAAACTTTACTCCTGTCTCTTCTTCGAGAACAAGTCCGAGTTCTTTTATTTTTTCATAGTTTTTGTGCGGGCTAACGGACATGGTCGTAGTGAAATATTCCATGCCAAGCTCCTTAGCCATCCTTGCAGTCTCAGTCAGTCTGAGCGCGAAGCAGAGTTCGCAGCGTCTGCCGCCTTCAGGCTCATCCGCGAGCGGTGCAGCTTTTTCAATGAACCTCTCCGTTTCATATGCCCCTTCAAGGAAGCCCGCCGTATACATGTCTTTATGCTCCGCATTGAAAGCCTTCAGGAACTGCAGCAGAGTATCCCGCCTGAGGTAATATTCTTCTCTGTCCGTGATATTTGGATTATAATAGTACAGGGTAAGAGCATAGTCTTCTGCTGTTCTCTCAACGCACGACGTTGAGCATGGACCGCAGCATGCATGCATCAGAACGCTCGGCTTCCTGGGCATAAGGGCGATGCCGGATAATTCTCCGGCCATGATATTCAGATCATCTCCCGGTATGCACGGCATGCAGCCTGAAGTTTTTTCCAACGCTCTTTCCTTTCCGTAAAATGCGATAACGCACATATAAAACCATAATATTATAACATATCCGGAGGCTACTTGACACATGCAGGGCGGCGAAAGATACAATTCCATAAGCAATCTTTTGAAAGATGAATTCGGCCGCAAGACTATAAAGCTGAGCATAGACGCAGGCTTCACCTGCCCAAACAGAGACGGCAGCAAAGGATACGGCGGCTGCGCTTTCTGTTCCGGCGGAGGTTCAGGCGAACTTGCAGCTCACTCCGCAATAAGTGAAGGCGGCATCGCTGCATCGATCTCCGAGCAGATAGAGACCCTTTCAGCCAAATGGCCTGATGCCTGTTATCTCGCTTATTTTCAGTCCTTCACCAATACTTACGCTCCTGTTCAGGTGCTTCGCGGGCTTTACTATGCTGCGCTTAAAGACCCCAGGATCAGTGGCATAGCGATAGCTACACGTCCTGACTGTCTTAGTGATGACGTTCTTGATCTACTTGATGAGATCAACAGGGATCATTTTATGTGGGTCGAGCTTGGTCTGCAAAGCATCCACGAAAGCACGCTTAAGGCAATGAATACGTGTTACACGCTTGATGACTATGATAACGCGGCCTCCGCGCTGGCCGGACGCGGAATCCGGGTCGTTACCCACCTTATCCTCGGTCTACCGGGAGAGACTCGTGAAATGATGCTCGATTCAGTCAGACACATATGCGGCAAAAGGATATTCGGCATCAAGCTGCATCTAATGAACTTAATAAAGACATCGCCTCTTTACGAAGCGATGCCTGAATACGTGCCTTTTGATTCTATCGAGGATTATGTCGACCTTGTTGTTGAGTGTCTTGAGATGATCCCTTCTGATGTAACTATACACCGGCTCACTGGTGATGTACCGCGAAGACTGCTTGTTTCGCCTGAATGGAGCTATAAAAAGCGTACGATCCTGAACGCGATCAACCGTGAGCTGGCGCTACGCGATACATGTCAGGGTTCAGCTTTATAAAAAGAGGCCTCCGTTAGAGGCCTCTTTTTTTATGGAAGTTTTGTCGATGCCGGCATTCCTTCATATATAGGTATTTCGAATACCAGGCTCTGGTTTATTATTCCATATTTGGAATATGAATCTTTGGTCATCAGCGCTTCGCTGTACGGCGCCATGATATTTGTCATGTACTGGTGTGTGCCGACCTTTCCGGCTCCGTTCCTGACGTTGAACCTTTGGTAGTAACCTGTATACTGCCCTTGATTTATATAATTCTTAGCCAACTCCTGAGCTCCGCCTTCAACAGCCTTTTTCGGGGTTGTCCAGCCCTTTGCGTAAGCGTACAGCAACCCGTTATACAGTGGATCCGTTCCTCCGAAGGCTCCGATATTGAACGCATTATAGACTTTTGTGCCCAGTATCTCCGTACCGTTAATAGCATTTCCGCCGCTGCCTGTTTCCTGCCTTGCCCTTGATGCCAGGAACACCGGACTGACATTATTTGCGGCCCCTGCGTTTACGAATATGTTCGCCGTAAAGCCGTACTGCGGAAGCTTAGTCGGCGAGAGGATCGTTCCGACTACGGAAGTTGTTTGATACGCAGATTTATAAGACAGATCCTCGAACATGTAAATGCTGTTTTCATTCAGGAAGTTGCGCGGGTCCATATAGTAAGCTACGACCCTGCTGTCAGCCTTATACCACCCTGTTTCATACTGCTTTGATCCATCCCTGTATGAAGAAGGATATACCCCGGATACAAGTGATGTTCCCCCGCTTGTCTGCTTCGACAGAGCAGTATTCCAGGCAATATTTGTCTTATATCCTACAAATACCCAGTTCGGATGAGCTTTATGGAGTTCCGTAAGGCTTTTTTTGTAAGAGTCCGGGAATCCTGCGCTATTAAGTGTATTTACGAACTGCGTTTCCGTGGCAGTTGCCGGAGGCTGAGTGGTCGATGCGGAAGATCCTGACGACGCGGAAGATCCTGACGACGCGGAAGATCCTGATGACGCGGAAGAGCCTGACGACGAGCCTTCGGACGGAGGTGCAGGAGCTGTGAATGACCCTGTCTGCTTCGCCTTACTGGCGCACAGATAATAGTAATCCGAACCCACCTTTATCTTATACCATGTGTCGCTCGTTCCTCTGGTCGAGTAGACAGGTGCGGCCTGCATTACGATAGTCACATTCGTGTTCCCGCTGTAAGAACTCTTTTTCTTCATTTCCGTTCCGGGACCATAGCGGTAGTTGACCGTTTCTGTCGTCTTGCCGGAAACAGAACCATATTTTATGTTATCTACATAGTCAGATCTGACATATCCGTTCTTGCCGTTAGCCGTTACGTAATACCATATATACTCTTTTGAAGTACTGGTCTTGGACTTAAATACTTCCTTATGAATGACGATCTGAGTATTGTCTGCCAGAGTGACGAGATTGCCTGAATCCGCAGAAGACGATCTTCTCAGTGCCGCCCCTCCGGAAGAATTGATCTGCGCGTAGGCTCTTATTCCGGTACTTGATGTACTGCTTGTCTGTGACGCAGTCGATGAAGAAACGGATGCCTGTGACGAAGACCCCGTCAGTTTCGCCTTGCTGGAGCACAGATAATAATAATCCGATCCTACCTTTATTTTATACCATGTTGCACTCGTTCCCCTGGTCGAGTATACCGGCTCTGCCTGCAGTACGATCGTCACTTTCGTGTTCCCGCTGTAGGAGCTCTTTTTCTTCATTTCTACACCGGGACCATAACGGTAATTGACCGTTTCTGTCGTCTTGCCGGAGACAGAACCATATTTAATGTTATCTACAAGATCAGATCTGACATATCCATTCTTACCGTCGGCAGTAATATAATACCATTTGTCCTTCTTTGAAGTGCTTGTCTTTGAAACGAACACTTCTTTATGTATGACGATTTTTGTGTTGTCTGACATCACAGCCAAATTAGCCGAACCCGTGGAAGCTGATTTTCTGAGTATCGCTCCGTCAGAAGAATCGATCTGCGCGGAAGCATCAGGAACAGAAGCTGCGTAAGAAGACGACGCAAACACTATCATCATAATAGTGAAGATAGTGAAGAATAATGTCATTATGCAGATGTTCAGTTTTAGGTTTTTTGAATTATTCATATCCGTTATCAAATAATATATTATTCGTAAACTAAAATAGGACGAAGTTACAGTTTCCCATTCTTTCGTCCGTAATTCTATACCGATTGCCAATCCGTATAGCTGATTATTAATAAGAATTAATAATGGTTCAAAGGCTATTTGAACCGGTTTTCATGAATAAATATCTCTTCGATCGGCATGTCAAGAAGATAGGCTATATCCATTGCAAGTTCAAGCGATGGAGTGCATCTGCCGTTTTCAATGGAGCTGATGGTCTGTCTGGATACTCCCAGCATCTCTACCAGATATCCCTGCCCTATCTTTTTCTCTTTTCTGATCTTAGCGAGATTGTTTTCCATTAGTCTACACAAGAACATTTGTACAACTTTTATGCACTTATTTTATCACGTATACATTATGTGTCAAGAATTCTTTACGTTTATCATTTGGGACAACGAAAAAGACCCGCCGCATGGCGACGGATCCTTTGGTGCCCAGACCCGGAATTGAACCAGGGACACGGGGATTTTCAGTCCCCTGCTCTACCTACTGAGCTATCTGGGCATATGGTGGGCCATCTTGGGGTCGAACCAAGGACCGACCGGTTATGAGCCGGTTGCTCTAACCTCTGAGCTAATGGCCCATCTGTAAAAATGGTCGGGGTGGCAGGATTTGAACCCGCGGCCCACTGGTCCCAAACCAGTTGCGCTACCAAACTGCGCTACACCCCGA
>JBGUME010000119.1:0-3010 GCA_045116695.1 Anaerovoracaceae bacterium
CCCCTTTCGGCATGGGGGAGTTATCTCTATCTCGCTGAATGTGCCGGGTATTTCCGTCATCCGTTCGATATCGATGATTCTTGTATCATCAGGGCCTCTGTATTTTGTAAGCGAAAATGCTTTTTCAAATCCGTACACGGAGACGGCGCTCCCGGTAGTCGTCAGTATCGTACACATTTTTCTCCCTCCTTACTTCTCTCCGAACAGCAAGAGTCCGTAGTTAGGAAGAGGCCAGTAAGTCTTGGATGTCGATGCCTCCGCGATATCGCTGTCATGTCTCAGCTGTTCCATCGCAGGCAGAAGTCTGTCTCTGATGATCTTTGAATCAGAGCAGTGGTCAGTTCCGCTCAGATCATCGAGCACTTCCTGCATCGCGGCTACGTCATCATATATTCTGTCAGTCTGACGAGACAGCAGTCCCGCAGTCTTTTCTTCAAAGATGCAGCTGAGATCAGGGAACACTTTCCGCTTGTCTGCCGTATTCCGCGCAAGCTCAGCAGTGTATCTCTCTATTGCCGGTGCGATCCTCTTCACGGCCATGGATCTCATGGTCCTCGCCTCTATGCATATAGTCTTGCAGTATGTCTCAAGCATGATCTCGCACCTCGACTCAAGTTCTGATCTTGAAAACACCTCCTGATGCAAGAGCATCTCCACATTTTTCTCATCCAGAAGGTGAGGCACACAGTCCGCGGTGGTTCTGTAGTTAGACAATCCGCGCTGCTCTGCTTCCCTGACCCATTCTTCCTTATAACCGTCCCCGTTGAACACGATCCTTCCATGTTCCTTCATCGTCTCTCTAACCAGTGAATAAATATCGTGGCTGAGATCGTCAGAACCTTCAAGCCTGTCTGCGAAATATTCAAGCGAGTCGGCGACCGAACTGTTTATTATGACATTCGGGAACGCGATGCTGCTCATCGAGCCCGGCATCCTGAATTCAAACTTGTTGCCTGTAAAGGCGAACGGCGATGTCCTGTTTCTGTCAGTGTTGTCCCTGCTGAACCCCGGGAGCACTACCGTCCCTAGCTTCATCAGCACGTCTCCGCTCTTCTCATAAGGTGCATCCTCTTCAATGGACCTGAGGACCTCTGTGAGCTCATCGCCAAGGAAAATCGAGATCACGGCAGGCGGGGCTTCATTTGCTCCGAGCCTGTGATCGTTGCTTGCCGACGCAACGGATATCCTGAGCAGATCCTGGAACTTATCTACAGCCCTTATGACCGAACACAGGAACAGCAGGAACTGCGCGTTGTCATGAGGCGTATCCCCCGGCGACATCAGATTGACGCCCATGTCAGTCGACAGCGACCAGTTATTGTGCTTACCGCTGCCATTGACACCTTCGAAAGGCTTCTCATGAAGGAGCGCGACGAACCCATGCCTCTCCGCGACCTTTTTTATCATTTCCATGACCAGCTGGTTCTGGTCTGTGGTTACGTTGACTTTGGTATATATGCAGGCGAGTTCGTGCTGCGAAGGCGCGACCTCGTTATGCTCTGTCTTGGCATACACTCCGAGTTTCCACAGCTCTTCATTCAATTCTTCCATGAATCTCGATATTTCCGGCTTGATAGGACCGAAATAGTGATCATCAAGTTCCTGCCCTTTCGGCGGCATGATCCCGAACAATGTCCTGCCGGTGAATCTCAGATCCGGTCTCTGCTCATAAAGCTCGTGCGGCACCAGGAAGTATTCCTGCTCAACTCCTACGACAGCGTGAACTCTCCTGACAGTATCGTTGCCCAGGATACGAAGTACCCTGATCGCCTGTCTGTTGAGTGCATCCATTGATCTCAGAAGAGACGTTTTTTCATCCATCGCTTCCCCGCTGTACGAGCAGAATGCCGTAGGGATGCATAGCGTCCTGCCTTTTATGAAAGCGAAAGAGGTCGGATCCCACGCAGTATAGCCTCTTGCCTCAAATGTTGCTCTGAGACCGCCTGACGGGAAGGATGATGCGTCAGGCTCACCCTTTATGAGCTCCTTCCCTGAGAAGTCCATGATCACTCCTCCGTCAGGAGATGCCTGGATAAAGCTGTCATGCTTTTCCGCAGTCACCCCGTTGAGAGGCTGGAACCAATGTGTATAATGCGTAGCGCCTTTGGAAACAGCCCAGTTTTTCATTGCCTGAGCAACAGCGTTCGCTACATCCGGATTCAGAGGGTTGCCCTGGTTTATCGTTCTGCGAAGTGAACGGTAGATATCAGCTGACAGCATTGATCTCATGATCTTATCGTCGAATACCATCGAACCGAAATAGTCAGATACAGTACTCATGATCGACCCTCCTTTCTTTCTCCGGAGCTCCTGGAGCGCGTCCTTATTATCAGATAGAAATAATTACTCTAAAAATAACCCCGCTGTTTTTCAAACTGAAATATATATATTGTTGGAGTTATCATATTTTTTGCGTATGAAAAAGGATCCGGATATCCGGATCCTTTCATGCATAAGCATATCTCACTAACTTTATCGACTCCCGGCCACACTTGCCTTAACGAAGTCTATGAATCTTTCCTCGATGGTTGGAAGCGGATGACCTTTGCGCCATACAAAGAGGTATTCCATTTTTTTATCCTCACCCGCGATCTCTTTGAACACAAGAGAATCGTTTGGGATATACGCTGTCCGGGGGTATATGCTTATCCCGACCTGTCTGCCCGCGAGAGCGGCGGCATCAAGATAACTGTCCATCTCGCATACTATCTGCGGCTCGGCATTTATCTCCCGGAACCACCTGTAGATAGTCTCGATAAGGGCTTTTCTGCTCGGAACTATCAGATTTTCCCCGACAAGATCAGCGACCCGGACTTTACGTCCGTTGTTCTGGGCAAGCGGATGCTGCCTGCTCATAAGCGCTGCCATCTTCTCTTCCCCGACATGGAAACTGTGAAGGAGCGAATTGTCACACGGTGATGTTATCACTGCCAGACTTATGAGGCCCGTTCTGAGCTTCTCGAGCAGATCATCGGTGCTTCCGTCCAGTATCCTGAACCTGACATTCGGA
>JBGUME010000120.1:0-2984 GCA_045116695.1 Anaerovoracaceae bacterium
TCCGCAAGGTCGTGAGCGACGCTCGACTCCGCCCTGTCGTTCCCGGCCGCGACTATGCGGGCGTTCTCCGGAAGCGGCCAGCGGTTGTTGACGAAGCGTTCCAGCACTATCTTGAATATGACAGCCTGCGTCTGTTTCGTGGCATTCGTCAGTTCGTCAAAGAACAGGATGTGAGGCTTGCCGTCTTCACAGAGACGCTCCAGCTTTACCAGCCATACCGGCTTGATGTCTATGATAGTATCGGTCGACTCGTTGTAGACGGCGCGGCCGTTGATGGTCTCAGGCGTCTCGTTTACCAGCTCTATATCCAGGACATCCGGATCTATCTCCTTTACTCGGTCGCTCTTTCCGTCGCCGGTCAGGCCATGGATGAATACCGGTATGTCCGCCTCAATAAAGGATCTTATCAGATCCAGTTCGTCATGCTCTTCGATGTGATACGATGTCCCCGCAGCGACGGAAGCGATCTCGTTGTCGTCTTCCGCGAGCAGTTCCTCTATGAATCCGTCCGTGAGATAGGCTGCGGCGTCCTCGCGGCCAAGTCTCGCAAACAGGGCTCTGCCAGATATGAGCAGCTTGTTGATCTCATCGTAATACCAGCGCACAGGGCGAACTTCGATGAATATCTCCTCGCCTGCGGTTACAGCGCTTCCGTCGGACAGCTGGACATACCCGCTTGGAGTTTCCTCAGTGACGGCGATCCTGACTATCTGCTTGGCGCCCAGTCTGTATACATCTCTTTTTTCTCCGGCGATGGTATAGCTCATCCCGGTCTTTTTCAGTGTGCCGTCGCGGTATTGCTTCTCTGCCATCTCACGCATGGATGACTCGAGTATGACCGTAGGGAAGGTCCCGAGCTCTGCCGTAACGATGCCGCCCGATTCGCGGATCTGACTGAGTAGTTTTTCGTCGCCCGGCTCCATCAAAAGCACAGGCCTTACGGCGCAGTTGCTGTCTATATGGTCACGTCCGAATCTGTCGGCGCAGTCTCCTCCGGAAAGGAAGTAGTTGACGCGGTCGCCGCTCAGTGTGAACCCGTCATCAGGTATGGTGACCAGCACCAGGTCGCTCGCGTGGACCGAGGTCCCTGCCGCGCGGAAAAGCGGGAGAGGGTTCTCGAACAATTGCTTATGTGATAAGAAAATCGACTTCATATCTGTTTATCTCCTCAGGTTTTTTTACGTATATCACTTTTCCGCCGGGCGGATCGACCGGCATGTCGCTGTACACGAGCCAGATGGCGTCGCTTCTGGTTTCCGGCATGTCCGCGTATCCGTCTGTGAATATTATCTTTGTCTCGGCGTCGCCTGTAAAGGCTCTGACGGCAGTCTCGAAATTGGTTCCGCCTGATCCCTTTATCTCAAGTTTCGAAATGTCTTTCTCGGAGTGTATCTCCTGGAATCCGTAAAACTCGGTATCAAAGCAACCGACCTTTACGACAGCATCCTCCTGCAGTATCTCCCTGACTCCTCTGACGAAAGCTCTCAATAGATCTTCATCGATCGACGCACTCGTGTCCAGAAGGATCTCGGCGTGCGGTACCGGATACGGCCTGAACTGTTCGATCAGTATGCCGTCTCTTATCCTGTCCGCCGGGAACCAGTCGTAGTCGAGCTGCATGCTCGGTTCCAGCAGGTCCGCGAGACCTGCCACAGCTTTCGCGAGACCCGGGTCTTCTATGTCACGGTTCTGTGCTCCCTGAAGATCCCCTGCCTGATTGTTCTTTTCGCCCTTTTTCAATATAGCGACATACTGGGTGTCGGACTGTTTGTCCGGCTTTTCCTCTTCAGAGATCCTGAAGTCATCTCTTTCGGCTTTCTCATACAGGATGTCATATACCTCTTCCGCGCTCATGCTCTTTGCGTCCTTCCGGCGGAAGATGTTGACCGGCGGCTCAAATCCGTCAGACAGAAGCATCTCATTGACAACGGCTGCGCAGGCAAGGTCCCATATCTTAGGATCTTTTCCTTCTCCCCTCTGCTGATGCGCAAGCTGTATATGCATCAGCTGCTGCGCGATGAGATATGTCTGGGCATCGCGAGGGAACTGTCTCAGGCTGCGGCTGTTGTAGTAAACAGTCCTTCCGCTGTATCCCGTCGGATCCGCTGCCGGGGTGTTTTTGAACTCCACCGCAGCCATCAGATCGTGCCACTCAGGGTACTTCTCCAGAATATTCGATTGTGCTTCATTCAAGTCGAATCTTATATCCATATCCATCCGGCTTCCGTGGACCGGGTTTTTAGCTCCTGTTATTCCTGTATCCATAATAACACAATCACTGCATAATAAATCCCCGGAGTTATTTCCGGGGAATAAGAAAAGAACGGTCTGCGGACTCAAAAAAACAGCCACCGCAGACGCGGTGACTGTTTCATATCATATGCTTTTACATCAGACAGGTACTACTCTTCTACGTTTTTCTTGAGCAGTCCGAGCATCAGAGCTCCAACGACCGAACCTACTACAAGCGCTACGAGATACATAGCTACGTTACCAACTACAGGGAATACGAAGATTCCTCCGTGAGGTGCCATGAGTGTGCACTTGAATGCCATCGAGAGTGCGCCTGCGATTCCGGAGCCGACCATCAGTGAAGGTATCACGTGCAGCGGGTCAGCAGCTGCGAACGGGATAGCGCCCTCTGTGATGAAGCTGAGACCCATGACGATGTTTGCAGGTCCTGTTTTTCTTTCAGCTTCTGTGTATTTCTTCTTGGATACCATTGTGGAAATAGCGATCGCGATAGGAGGTACCATACCGCCGACCATTACTGCAGCCATGATCATGTAGCCGATCTCATTCTGGTTTGCGAGTGCCGCAGTACCGAATACATATGCAGCCTTGTGGAGCGGACCGCCCATATCCGTAGCCATCATTGCTCCGAGGATAAGTCCCAGAACGACACTGGAGCCCGAGCTCATTCCCATAAGAACGTTTGAGATCCAGCTGTTAAGTGCACCTACAATAGGGTTGATCAGGCACAT